>VBAN01000117.1 GCA_005882445.1 Candidatus Segetimicrobium genomatis
GCCACCGCGGGAGGCATCGGGCCGGTCGCCGGCGCCCACGGCCCGGTCGTGGTGGCGGTGGATGCCGGGCACGGCGGGAGCGACCCCGGAGCCACCGGACCGGCAGGGGTGAAGGAGAAGGATGTCGTGCTGGTGATCGCGCAGATCCTCCGCCGGCTGCTCGTGCAGCAGCACATCGAGGTCACCATGGTCCGCGACGCCGATGTGTTCGTGCCGCTCGAAGACCGCGCCCAGATCGCATCGCGCGGCGGGGCCACCATGTTCGTGAGCATCCACGCCAACGCCTCAACCGACCCCAACGCCAACGGCACCCAGACCTTCTTCGCCACCCCGATGAGCCAGCCGCTCGCGCTGGCCGTGATGGAGGAGACGAGCAAAGAGGTCGGGCTCGCCGTACGCGGGTCCGCTGAGGCGGATTTCAAAGTGCTGGTGGACTCAGACCAGATCCCCGCGATCCTGGTGGAGACGGCATTCATCAGCAACCCCCGAGAGGAGCAGATGCTCCGCGACCCTTCGCTCCAGCAGGCCTTCGCGCAGGGGATCCTCAAGGGAATCCAACGCTACCTCGCCGCGCCGCAGGCGGCCACGCCCTGACCGCGGCATCACCGCACCGGGGTCACTGAGGAGCCGACAACCGTTGGGCCGGCGACGCGCGGCACGAAAGCAGCAGCCATCGCACCTGGTCACCGGGCTGGTGCTGGGCCTGATCCTGGGCGCCGGCCTCGCGGTCGGCGTGCTGATGGCCCAGCGCTGGGGCGGTGAGCGGGCATCGTGGGGGCCCGCCGCCCCGCGTCCCCCGGCGCCGGCCGCGCCTCGGCCCGCCGCGCCCGCGGCTCCTCCCCCGGCGCATCTTCCCGCGCTCCCCGCCCAGAACCCCGAGGAATCGCAGGCGCCGGCCGTTGTCCAGATCCCCGAATCACGCCCCGTGCCCGCGCAGCCCGGGCGGGCGCGCGTGGCGATCATCTTCGACGATGCCGCGTACGGCATCCGGGCCGCCCAGGAGATCATGGCGATCGGCCGGCCGGTCACCATTTCCGTGCTGCCCCATCTCCCCTATTCCGCCCAGATCGCCGAGGAAGCGCCGGCGCACCACGTCGAGGTGATCCTCCATCTTCCCGTGGAACCGGACAACCCCGGCATCAGGCTCGGGGAGGGCGGAATCACGGTGGCAATGAGCAACACGGAGATCCGCGAGACCGTGGCGGCGGATCTCGCCGCCGTGCCTGCGGCCGTCGGCGCGAACAACCACATGGGCTCCCTCGGAACGGCCGACCCGCGGGTCATGCGCGCCGTGATGGCCGAGATGAAAGCGCGCCACCTCTTTTTCATCGACAGCGTCACGACGAGGCATTCCGTGGCCGCGCGGACCGCCCGGGAGATGGGCGTCCCCACCGCGGCGCGGGCGGTGTTCCTGGACAATCAAGACACCGAGGACTACGTGCGGGGACAGTTCCGCCTCCTGATGAGCGTCGCGCACGCCCGGGGCCAGGCGATCGCGATCGGGCATGTGGGCAAGGTCACGGCCCGGGTGCTCGTCTCGCTGCTGCCGGAGTTTGACGAAGCAGGGATCCAGCTCGTTCGGGTCTCGGACCTCGCCCGCTAGAAGGGCCTGACCCGCCCTGCTCCCGCCCGCCGCACCTGCTACAATACAACGTGGCCGGCCGCCCGCCGGGATGCTGCGCCGGCGGCGTGAGCCAATTCGCCGCGGCTCATGCCCGCCGCGGCGCCGAATACACATTCCACAAGGAGGTTTCGATGCGCTTCACGCTTGCCGACACGCCTCCCGAGCAGGCCGCCTGTGACCTCCTCGCGCTTCCCGTCCCCGAGCCCGGCACCCTTCAGGGGGAGGTCGCGGATGTGGATCGCGCCGCGGGGGGCCGCCTGGCAGAGGTGGCGCGGGCGGAAGGGTTTTCCGGCAAGCCCAACCGGACGGTGCTCCTCCAGTCTCTGGACCGGCCGGCGCGCCGCGTCCTCCTGGTGGGGATCGGCGCCGATCCCACGGCGGAGCGCCTCCGCCGCTATGGAGGGGTGGCGATCCGGCGGGCTCGAGAGATGCACGCCGGCCGCGTGGCGCTGGGAGCGAACCCCTGGGGAACTACGGGCCCCATCCCGCCCGCCGAACAGGTCCGCGCGGTCGCCGAGGGGGCGGGGCTCGGCTACTACACGTTCGATCGATACCGCAAGGGGGAAGACGCCGGCGAGGTGGCCGAGGTGGCGCTGCTCGCCCGCCACGGCGACCGGACCCTCCTCCTTCGAGGCCTGCAGGCGGCGGAAGTCGCGAACCGCGCGACCGCTCGGGCGCGCGACCTGGTCAACGAACCTGCCAACGTGCTCACCCCCACCGCGCTGGCTGAGGCCGCCCAGGAGATCGCCAAGAGCGCCGGCCTGACGTAGCGGGCGTTCGATCTCGACGAGGCGCGGGCGATGGGGATGGGGCTCTTCGCCGCCGTGGCGCCCTCGCGGGGAAGGGGATTACCTTCGACAGCGGCGGCCTCTCGATCAAGACGGCCAACGGGATGATGACCATGAAGGGCGATATGGCGGGCGCGGCCGCGGTGGTGGCGACCATGGGGGCCCTCCAAGATTCCGGGGTGAGCGTCCGGGTCCTGGGGCTCGTCCCCGCCACCGAAAACATGATCAGCGGCGCCGCGACCCGCCCCGGCGACGTCGTGCGCGGGCTCGGCGGGAAGACGGTCGAGATCACCAATACCGACGCGGAGGGACGGCTCGTCCTCGCCGATGCCCTGGCCTACGCGGTGCGGGAGGGGGCCGATGAAATCATCGACCTCGCCACGCTGACCGGCTCGTGCGTCGTGGCGCTCGGTGATTGGACGGCGGGGCTCATGGGCAACAATCAGCCGCTCATGGACCGGATCCTCGAGGCGGCGTCCCTGGCCGGCGAGCAGGTCTGGCAACTGCCGCTCTACGAGGAATTCCTCGACGCCATGCGCGGAGAGATCACCGACCTCAAGAACTCGACGACGGGGCGGGCCGGGGGCGCGGAGCGGGCGGCGGCCTTTCTCGGCGAGTTTGTCGGCGCCACGCCCTGGGCCCACCTCGACATCGCGGGCCCGGCCTTTGCGGAGACCCGTCCGCCGGCGTCCTACTGGCCTTCGGGCGGCACCGGATTCGGCGTGAGGACGCTGCTCCGCTACTTGGTCTCGCTCAAGTAGGCGCTCGAGTACACCCAGCCGGCGACCACGCCGCCGATGATCGGGCCGATCCAATAGACGAGGTGCGCCTTCCACCACCCCGCCACCAGCGCGGGTCCGAAGGCGCGGGCGGGATTCACGGCGGCGCTCGTGAGCGGCCCAAACGCCAGGATGTCCATCGCGATCGTCAGGCCGATCGCCAGGCCCCCGATCCGGGGCGCCTGGGGGGACACGGCCGTCCCAAAGACGACCACGACCAGGAAGAAAGTGCCGATCGCTTCGAGGAACCCGCCCGTCCAGAGGTGGACGCCCGGCCTGAGGGCGGGCGTGCCCAGGTGGACGGCCGCCGCCGCGGCGTGTGGATAGCTCATCCGCAGCGCCTCCGCGGCGATGATCGCGCCCAGCAACTGCGCGAGGATGTAGCGGACCGCCTGCGCGCCGGTCACCCGCCCCGCGGCGAGGAACCCGCAGGTCACGGCCGGATTGAAGTGCCCGCCCGAGATGGCCCCGAGCGCTGAGACCATCACCGCGATCGCCAGGCCGTGGGCCAGCGCGATGCCGAGGACGCCGACGTGGCCCTTGGTGATCGCATCGGTAATGATCGCTCCGGCCCCGATGAAGATCAGCGCGAAGGTCCCGATCGCTTCGGCGAGCAGCGGCTTCCATGTCGCCTGCATGACACACCTCCCCTGCTGGGTCACCGACGCCGGCTCCGGGCGGATTCGTGGAGGTACGGGACGCCGCCTCGGGCCGATCCCCTCGTCGCGGAATTCGACGGTGCCGGGGCCTTCTCCCGCGGCGACCGTCCGGCGGCCGGAGGACCGCGAATCGTTCCCACCGTACTTTGCCTGAACATGCCACTCATCGCGCTCGTGCTGGTCCTCTCGTCGGTGGTGCTCCACGCCTCGTGGAACGCCATCGTCAAGTCTGACGATGACCGGCTCGTGGCCGGCTGGGCGACGACGGCCGCGGGGGCCGTCCTCGGGGTGGTGCTGCTCACCGTCTCGGGCTTCCCGTCGTCACAGGCGCTGCCGTTTGTCCTGCTGAGCGGGATCGTGCACTCCGGCTACATGATTGCGCTGACCCGGGCGTACGATGACGGGGACCTCTCGCTGGTCTACCCGATCGCCCGAGGGGTCGCGCCCGTGGTGGCGACCGCCGGCGCGCTGGCGGTGTTTCGCGAATCGCTGCCGGGACCGGCGTACATGGGGATCGGGCTCATCGCCCTGGGGGTCCTCCTGCTCGCCGCCGCGAGCCGCCGGGCAGCGGCGCCTCCGCCGGGACAAGCCCTGTTCTGGTCCCTGCTCACCGCGCTGACGATCGCCTCCTACACCCTGATCGACCGCCAGGGAGTCCGCCTCACCTCGCCGCAGAGCTATATCGGCGTCCTCTTCGTGATCGACGCAGGGATCCTGTCCGCCTATGTCGGCTGGCGGCGGGGGACCGCCCCCTGGCGCCTGGTCCCGCCCGGCCGGTGGGGGATGCTCGGGCTCAGCGGCGCGTTCAGTCTGGGGGCCTACCTCCTGGTGCTGGCCGCGCTCGCCATCAGCCGCGTCGGGTACATCGCCGCGCTGCGCGAAACCAGCGTGATCATCGCGGCCTGGGTGGGCTGGCGCCATCTCGGCGACCAGCAGGGACCGCGGCGCCTGATCAGTTCGGGCATCGTGGCCGCGGGCCTTGTGATCCTCGTCGCCTCCCGGTAGACAATGGCGGACGCGCGGTCGCGCCGATGAGGCGCACCTTCCGGACGGGCCAAGAGCTCAAGGCCCTGCTCGCCGTCGCCGCCGGCCGCGAGCCCGCGGACCTCTACCTGGAGGGCGCCGACCTGCTGAACGTCTACAGCGGGGAGGTCTACCCGGCCAACGTGGCGGTGAAGGGGCGGCGGATCGCCTACGCCGGCCGCAGCCGCGCGATGGTCGGGCCGGAGACCCGGGTCCTCCAGCGAGGAATTCGCCCGCGAAGTCCTCCGGAGCGGGACGACGACGCTGGTGGCCGACACCCTGCAGATCCTGCTCCACACGCCCCCGGCCCGCGTCCCGCAGCTGCTCACGACGCTCTCCGATCTGCCGGTCCTGATCCTCTGGTCTCTCCGGCTGCACGGCGCCTCCCACCTCCCGGAGGAGCCGATGTTTTCCCTGGAGCGGATCGCGGCGCTGTTGGAGATCGAGGCGGTGCGGGCGGTCGGAGAGGTCACGCGGTGGCCGGCCGTGTACCACGGCGACGACGACCTGCTCCAGAAGATCGCCCTCGCCCTCGCCGCCGGGCGCCGCGTCGAGGGACACGCGCCCGGGGCGTCCTACGAGCGCCTCGTGGCGCTCGCGGCGGCGGGCTGGTCCTCAGACCACGAGGCGATCGCGGCCGACGAGATCGTGCGGCGGCTGCGCGCGGGCGTCTACACGATGCTGCGGCATTCGTCGCTGCGTCCCGACCTGCCGCTCCTCGCCCCGGCGATCAGCGATGAGCGGCGCGCCTCCGGGCGGCTCATGCTCACCGCGGACGGGCCCGAAGCGGTGACGATCGCGGAGCGCGGATATCTCAGCCACGTCATCCGCGCGGCGATCGAGTCGGGGATTCCGCCGGTGGCGGCCTACCAGATGGCCACGATCAATCCCGCCGCCTACTTTGGGCTCGACGAGGAGATCGGCGGGATCGGTCCCGGACGGCGGGCCGACATCGCCGTCCTCGACGACCTCCGCAACCCCGCGCCCGAGGTCGTGCTCGCCCGGGGCGAGGTTGCCGTGCGGGACGGGCGGGTTCAGGCCGAGTTCCCGCCCCTCGACTGGGGCGCGTACTTTTCGCCGCGGTTCCGGCCCACCTGGACCCCGCAGCCAGACCTGTTCGACCTCCGAGTCTCCGCCGAGTCCGGGCAGGGCGATACCGTCCGCTTCCCCGTCATCCGCCTCGAGAACAGCGTGATCACCCGCGCGGTCCCGACCCCGGTCCCCGTCCGGGAAGGGCGTCTTCTGCCGCCGGCGGATGTCGTCCGAGCGGTGCTCGTGGATCCCGGGGGACGCTGGATCGTCCGGGGGATGCTCGGGAACTTCGTCGCGCGTCTCGGCGGGCTCGCCAGTTCCTTCAATGTGGCCGCGCAGCTGCTGACCCTCGGCCAGGACTCCGCCGACATGGCGCTGGCGGCACGGCGTCTCCTCGAGATCGGCGGCGGAATCGTCGTCGTGGAGCGGGGTGAGACGGTGCTGGAGATCCCGCTGCCCCTCGGCGGGATCATGGCCGCGGTCCCCCTGCCGGCCATCGCCGGGGAGGCGCGAAAGCTCTATGCGCTCCTCCGCGCGCGCGGATACCCGCACGAGGACCCGCACTACACGTTGCTCTTCCTCACCCTCGACTCGCTCCCGGACGTCCGCCTCACCTACCGGGGAATCTGGGACGTGCGGCGCGGGAGAACGCTCTGGCCCCGCCAGGATCTGCCTCCGGTGTGAGCCGCCGGATAAAAGGATCATGTGCTGGGCTTATCTTATGCTCTACTCTTCGCCTCGATCGACCTTTTACCGGCGTGGGGGCCTGCTGCGACGAGTTCTTTCTCAGGCACGGCATCCGGCAGCGGCTCCATCCGGCCAACGCGCCCGGGACTCTCCACGTGGGTCTGCGTGTGCAGGTGGTAGACGGACACGATCTCCCCGTGATGCTGCGGCTCGATCTGCGCGATAAACCCACAAGGACAGCGGAAGTAGGACATCTGATCTCTCCCCTCTCTCCCCGCCGGTCACTCCCGGCCCGCTCCTTCAGCGTCCACTCTCAATATACCCATCTGCGAGGTGATGCAGGACATCGGCGCCTGCTACTTCTCGATTTGAATGTTCACATGTTTCAATTCCGTATACTCGAAGAGGCCTTCCAGCCCGTACTGGCGGCCCAGGCCGGACTGCTTGTACCCTCCCATCTCGGTCGATTGGAACATCTTCCCGAAGGTATTCACCCAGACCGATCCGGCCCGGACGCGCGTGGCGATTTTCATCGCCTTGTTGATATCGCGGGTCCACACGGACGCGACGAGGCCGTAGACGGTGTTGTTGGCGATGTGGATCGCGTCGTCGAGATCCTTGAAGGTGGTGATCCCCATGACCGGCCCGAAGATCTCCTCCTGCGCGATCTTCGCGTCGGGCATCATCTGGTCGAACACGGTGGGCGCGATGAAGTACCCTTTGGCGAGCGGCCCCTCGGTGAGGCGGTGGCCGCCGGTCACCAGCACCGCCTCCCGCTTGCCCTGCTCGATGTAGCCGGTCACCTTCTTCAGCTGCGATTCGGAGATCACCGGCCCGACCTCGACCCCCTTCTCCCAGCCCGGCCCGACCTTCATTTTGGGCACCATCTCCTTGACCCGGTCCACGAACGCATCGTGAATACTGGCCTCGACGAGGACGCGCGTCCCGGCGATGCAGATCTGTCCGGCGTTGTAGAACGAGGCGGCGTTGATGGACCCGCGAATGGCGCGGTCGAAGTTGGCGTCCGCGAACACGATTGTCGGGGACTTGCCGCCAAGTTCCAGGGAGACTTTCTTGAGATTCCCGGCGGCCAGCCGCATGATCTCGCGGCCCGTCGTCGTATCCCCGGTGAACGCCACCATGTCCACGTCGGGATGGCGGGCCAGCTCAGCGCCGACGGGATCGCCGGGACCGGTGACGATGTTCACGATGCCCTTGGGGATCTCGGGGATGCCCTCGAGGATCTTCGCGAGCTCGACCGTGGACCCGGCCGTGTAACTGGCCGGCTTCACCACCACGGCATTGCCCGCGGCCAGCGCCGGCGCGATCGCCCGCGCCAGCAGGGCCAGCGGCGCATTCCACGGGACGATGATCCCGACGACCCCCACCGGCTCCCGCATGATCAGGCTGATGCTGTTGGGCTGCGGGATCTGTGACCGTCCGAAGATCCAGCGGGCCAGCCCGGCAAAGTAACTGATCGTCTCCGCCAGCCGCAGCGCTTCCCCCCGGCTGATCGGGTACGGTTTCCCGCTCTCGCGCGTCAGCAGGGTCGCCAGGTCCTCGTGGCGGCTGCGGACGGCCTCGGAGAACTTGAGGAGCGCCGTCGTCCGCACGCTGGGATCGTCCCGCCACTCGGTGGTCTCGAACGCGGTGCGCGCCGCGGTGATCGCCGCCCGCATGTCGTCCACCGTGGACCGCGGCGCCCGGTAGACGAGTTCGCCGTTCCCCGGGCTGGTTACGTCGAAGAGGCCGCCGGATGAGCCCCGCCACTCCCCCCCGATATAGTTCTTGTAGGCCGTCACCTCTGGCATCGATGTGTCCCTCCCCTTCTCATGGGTCCGTCATCCGGTCCACAGCCCATCGGGATCAAATCGCCTGATGGCGTCCAGTTCCTCACGGGTCGGCCCGGGCGTTTCTCGAAGATCCGGCGCCGCCCGCACCGGCCAGCCGGTCTCCGCGCGGAGCTCCTCCAGCGTCACCCCGGGATGGAGGCTCTCCAGCACCATCTCCCCCGATTCGGCATCGAAGCCGAACATGCCCAGGCTCGTGATCACGCGCCCCGGCCCACCGCGGCTGAGGCCCACCGTCTCCCGCCATCCCCGGCCCGTCCCGAACCCCGGGGAGGTGAGATACCGGACCCGCTCGGGAAACCGCCGGCGCTCGTGGTGGACCAGCACCACGGTCCGCCGGGCGAGCGCGGCGATGTCCGCCGCGCCGCCGCTGCCGGGAAGCCGGATGCGCCGCCCCCTGTCCTCCGCCCAGGTGGTGTTGAGGTTGCCGAACCGGTCGACTTCAGCCCCGCCGAGAAACCCCACGTCCACCCGGCCCCGCTGCAGGTGGCTCATCACGTCGACGAGCGTCGTGCACATGAGCGCTCCCGCGATGTTGGGCGGATCGCCCATCGTGATGATCGGCGCGGCCGGCGGTGAGGACCGGATGACGCCGTTCTCGAACAGGCCGACGGCGCGCGGCGCGTGCAGGGCCCGGGCGAGGGCAAACCCCAGAAGTGGAAGGCGCATGCCCACAAACACGACCTCGCCATCCCGAATCTCCCGGGCCGCGGCGGCCACCATCACCTGGCGCCGGGTGATCGCGCTCGTCCGCACGATGCCGCCGTCCTCAGAAACCGTAGTTCACCGGGGCGGCCGGCTGCGGGGTGCGGGGGCGAAGCCGTTCCACCCGGTCCCCGCCCAGGCGGCTCAGGTACCCCGCGTGTCCGCGCGTGCCGAGCACCATCCGGTCGAGCCAAACCAGGAAGCCCGCCCGCGCGCGCGTCTCGCACTTCGGCGACCGCGCTCACGAGGAAACCCGGCACGAGCGTCCGATTCGGATCGCTGGTGATGACCGCATCGTCCACCAGTTCCTCGCAGGTGAGCAGCACCGTCTCTGCCGCCCGCGCCGCCTCGAGCGAGATGCCCAGGTTGCCCCACAGGTGCGCGTTGCCGTGGCGGTCGCACCGCTGCGCGTGAAGGATCGTGATGTCCGGCCGCAGCGCGCCGACGGCCAGCAGCCGATCTCCGGTAAACGGGCAGGTCACCTCGCGCATTCGCTCGTGGTCCCGCACGATGTCCGTCCCGAGCGCCGTCCGGGCGGGCAGGTACGGCACCCCCATCGCCGCGGCCGAGACCGCGAGCGCCACGGTGAGGTTGGAGTGGTCTTCCACCGCGAGCGGCCTGGGGATTCCCTCCTCGACGGCCCGCCGGAAGTTGTAGGCGATCCCGGCGCCGACGTTCCCCACCCAGGCGGCAATGACCTTGGAGACGCACCCGGCGCCGATGAGTTGATCGAACAAAATGTCGGAGATCGGTCCGACCAGCACGAGGTCCCGCCGGCGCTGGCGGATGATCTCGTGGCCGGCGGCAAACGGGATGCAGGACTCCAACCCCGTCCCCATGGCGATGACCATCCCGTCCCGCACGTACCGGGACACCGCCTCGGCGAGCGCCATCACCTTCTGCACGCATCACCTCCGCCGGCCGGGGGCAGCGTGCCCCACTTCACGCGCTCGAACGACGACCGGCAGGCGCGGCAGTGGTACTGCGATGTCAGCGACGTGGATCCGAACAGGCTGCTCAGCTCCGTCTGATCGGAACCGCAGAACGGACAGGCCGCGGCGGGGGCATCCTGCGGCTGTTGTTGGTCCCGCTCCGGTTTGGCGGCGGCGTCACGCATGCCGCACCCTGCGCCGCGCCTCATCCCACCGGGACCAGGGCAGCGGTTCCGCGAGCACCCAGCGGCCGCCCTCGGCGCGGACGGGAGCCGCGAGCCCCGCCCCGCGCAGCAGCGGACCGAACATCTGCAAAAACCGCTGACGCACCGAGTCCCCGGCCTCCCGCAGCACACCGAGTGTGACCAGCGGAGCAAGCGCGCCGCCCGCATCGGGCCCGAACCAGCACAGCGTATCCGCCCAGGCCTGCCGGATGATCCCTTCGAGCCCCGCGCGGACGTCCGGGCCTTCCGCGGCCAGTTGCAGCAGCCACCCCTGCCCGTGAATCGCGTGGAACCGCTCCTCCTCGATCAACTTGCGGGTGCGCTGCCGGAGCGGGAGGTAGCGCGACTCCAGGGCGGTATCCAGCACGAACGCCAGCGCCTGATCCAGCAGGACGTTGGCGACGATCAGGTGCGGCCAGCTCGACAGCGGCTGCTCGAGCAGCCCGACCGTGCGCGCGTCCTCCGCGGCCCACTCGTGTTCGGAGCGGTGGGGCGCCCCCGGCAGCTCCTCCAGCAGCCCGTACAGGACGCGGGCGTGCCCCAACTCGTCCTGGGCCATGGCGGTCGCGGCGACTCCGGCCTCGATCGTCGGCCCGCTGCTGCACCACTCGCCGTACCGGAGCCCCAGCGCATGCTTGTTGTCGGCGAGGGCAACGACGAGGTCGACGAGCGGCGGGAGGGCATCCCGCGGGAGCGCCGAGGGCCGGTCCAGCAGAGGCGTGCTCACGGATGTCTGTTCACGCGTGGGCGTCGACGGCTTCGGTGCGGACGGATTCGACCGGGATGATCGCGCGCCGCGGCACCACGTACATCTCGATCCACGATTCCTCGTCGTAGATGCTGCGCGCGTAGACGCGCGCCAGGGCGTCGTCGGGCGCGGCCACGCTGCCGACGTGCCGGAGCGGCTCGCCGTCCACCCGGCGGGCGAATACTTCGTAGACGGGCTCGCTGCCGATGGTTTTCACGCCGCCCCCGTCACACGCTCACCCCGCACCGGCGCAGCGCCTGCCGCCCGCGCTCGCTCAGCCGGTCCTTCGTCCACGGGGGATCCCAGGAGACGGCGATGGCGACATCCCGGACCCCCGGGACCCGCAAGAGCCGCTCGCGGATATCATCCTGGATCATCTCCATGCACGGGCACGCGGTCGCCGTGAAGGTCAGGATGAGCTTCACCGTCCCCGCCTCCACCGCCACCCCGTAGACGAGCCCCATGTCCACGATGCTGACCGGCCATTCGGGGTCGTTCACCTCCGCGAGGGCCGACAGCACCCCCTCGGGGGTGATCGCGGGGCGCTGCTCGAGCGCGGGGCCCTGCTCGAGCGCGGGGCCCTGCTCGGGCGCGGGGCGCTGCTGTGTCTCTCGATGAACATCGCGTTGCCGGGACCGCGCCGCTTCCACCGGACCAGCACGTCGTCCCACGTGATCGGCCGGTCCATCAGCCACCGGCGCGCGCCCTCGTCGAAGTCCACCGGGAGCGGATAGTCCAGGACGTAGGTGTCGGTCGCCGGATCGCGGTGGGCGGGCACCGCGAACCCGAGGCTCTCGCACAGCGGCACGGCCGTGCGCAGCCACGTCTGGCGGAGCTGGTCGTTCGTGCTGCCCTTCAGACGGTACCCGATCTGCTTGCCGTGCGTCTTAAGGGAATCCGGCAGACCGAACCACTCCACCGTCATCGGGAACATCCAGTCCACGGCCTGCTGGAGCTCCTCCCGGTGCGTGGCGGCGAGGCGGCGCATCCCGTTCTCACCGTGCCGAAGGTGAAAGTTCTCCGCCACGGGCCGTAACTGCAGTTACGGTAGACGTCCCCGAGCAGCACGTAGCCCGCCCGATCGTAGAAGGCGTTGGCCACGATCAGTTCGATCCACGACCGCAGCGGGACGTCGAAGGCGTACGGGTGCTTGAATTTCTTGGGGTCGCGGTCGTAGATCAACGCCTCGGTGTCCACGCCGAGGTCCTGGAGGATCCGGTAACCGATGTGCGCGTGGCTCAGCTCGTCCTGGATGATCGCCAGCGCGGAAATGAGGTTGTTCATCGACGGGCTGTTCTTGGCCGCGGTGTAGTAACTGGGGGCGCTGATCAGCTCGGTGTCGGCTGAGACCGTGAGGATGTGCACGAGGGTCTGCCGGTACTCGTCGGTCATCTCATCGGGGCTCTCGACGATATGCCCCTGGGCGATGCGCTCGAGCAGCTGCGCGTCCGTTACGGCCGCCATCGCGTCCCGGCCCCTCTCCCGATATGACACGTTTCTTGCACGAACATGCAAAAAAGCGTGTATAATTATTATACGGCCTCGCAGCGGAGGGGTCAACCTGAGATGCGCGCGCGCTCGCTGCTCTTCACGGTCTACGGAGACAGCATCCGGCCGCACGGCGGGGAGATCGGGATGCGGAGCCTGATCCGCCTGATGGCCCCGCTCGAGCTCTCCCCGCGCGCGGTGCGCGCGGCCGTGTCGCGGATCGCGCGCCAGGGATGGCTCCGCACCCGCCGGGTCGGGCGCCGGGCGTTCTACTCGCTCACCCCCCAGGGGGCGTGGCGGGTCGAGCAAGGGGTGCGCCGGGTCTACCAGGTGGACCCGGCGCCGTGGGACGGCCGCTGGCGCCTCCTGACCTACGCGATTCCCGAAGGCCGCCGCAGAGCGCGGGACCGGCTGCGGCGCGAACTGACCTGGTTGGGCCTCGGCCCGCTCTCGAGGAGCACCTGGGTCACTCCCCACAACCTCACGGATCTGCTGAGCGAGATCGCCGGCGCGCACGGGCTGGATGGCAACATAGCGATCTTCGAGGCGGCGCACCTGGGCCCCGGGCAGGACCGCGCGCTCGTGGAGCGCTGCTGGGATCTGGAGGCGATCGGCGCGCAGTACCGCGCGTTCACCGCAGCGACCGGCCGGCGGGCGGCCGCGTTGCAGAGACGCCTCAGGACGCGGGCGATCTCGGATGA
>VBAN01000489.1 GCA_005882445.1 Candidatus Segetimicrobium genomatis
TCCCGTACTTCGGTGGATCGAAGATGCCGAGAAAGAGCTCGAACGGCTTGAGCCACCCGGGGTTGTCCAGCAGCACGGGCACGTGCTCGGCGTGGTGGACCGGCGCGGGCTCATCGTACACCATGATTTCCCGCCCGAACCGTCTGAAGAGGCCGTCGCGCACCGCGAAGACCCGCCGCGTCGGCGCCCACCCATAGACGATAAAGGCATAGCGGGACTGGGGGATCTGCGCCATCAGCTCGTAACGGTGCGCCGCATCCCGCGCGACCGTCGCGATCGCCCCGATCTCGGCCCGATGGCGCCGGCTGAGCTCCATCAGCTGCCGGCGGAGGCTCTCGATCTCGCCCGGGAGGGCTCGGGCCCGCGCCTGGAGCTGGGGAACGGCCTGCCCGAGGGGCTGTCCTCGGACGCTCGCGGGGAGCCGGAGCTCGGTCGCGCCGGCGCGGGTGAGGATGCCGCGGACCGCCTCGGCGTCCTGCCGGGCAAAGGCCACGACGGCGCCGATCCGGTTGTCGTCCACGGGGCGGCTCACCATCTCCAGCCGGCCGCCGGTCGCCTTCTCCAGCTCCGAGCGCAACGCGTCGATGGCATCGGGCGGCTTGGCGTCCATGACGAACCCGATGGCCTCCACGCGCCGGCTCGTTTCCAACAGCGCCAGCAGCGGCGCCAGCACCTCGATCGCCCGGCCGTAGGCCCGCAGCAGCTCCTGCTCCTCTTCCGCCTCGAGCAGGCGGCGGGTCAGGCTCTGCGTCTCGGCCTCGACCGGCGCGAGCTGGGCGCGGAGGGCGTCGGGGGTCTGCGTTGAGAACGGCTCGGTCGCCGGCGGAGGGGTCTCGATGACGGGCAGGAGGGCCAGGATCCCTTCGGCCTGCGTCCGCACGCCGTCGAGCGCCGCGCGGGCGGCCTGGTCTTCCGGGGAAAGCTCCCGGGGGCCGATTGTCTCATCGGCCGGCCGGACGTGATCGATGTGGAGGACGCCCAGCCGCTGGACGGCTTCCACGACACTGCGCTGCAGCCGCCGCGGGCCGAGCACGGTGATCCGGCTCATCGGGACGATCACGTGAGCCCCCCGAGCACCTCACGCACCACCAGATCGACGGCCGCGCTCATTCGCGCTTCCGCCCGCGTTCGGATCGCCTCGGCGTCCGTCCGCGCCCGGGCGAGGACCTGCTCCGTAATGGCCTGCGCATCGGCCGCCGCGGCCGCCGCCGCGGCGGCAGCCTCCTGCTGGGCCTGCTCCCGCGCCCGAGCCCTCAGGGCGTCGGCCTGGCGCTGGGCCTCTTCCACCAGCCGGACGGCTTCCTGCTGCGCCCTGGCCAGCTCCTCCTGCAGTTCCCGTTCCTTTTGAGCGATCTCGCGAAGCATCTTGTCGCCGGACGAGGACTTCGAGGCGTCGGGGTGAGCCATGCACGCTCCCGTGGGCAAAAAAATATCGCCCGCGATCCCGATCTGTGCCATCTGCCGCCGCGCGCGGACGATCGGACCGCAAACTCGCCTCATGGTAGCAAAGGACGGAAATAACTGTCAAGGGCTCGCCCCGGCGGGGATTCTCTCGCGCGCAGTCGCCCCGGGGCGCCGGATCGAACGATTTCGAGGCCGCTGCGCGATCCGGCCGTTCAGTATCTGCCGAGGGTCGCCGCGGCGGTCACCACGCTGATCACGCGCTCGAGGAAGAACACGATGAACACCGTGACGGCCACGGTAACCGTGAGCAGCGTGCGGACCAGGGAGGTCTCCGGGAGCGCCGGTGCGCCGTCGGGCGCCGGCATCTGGTACATCGCCCGGATCACGCCGGCATAGTAGAAGAGAGAGACCACGCTGTTGAGGATTCCCACGACGGCGAGCCAGAAGAATCCGGTGTTGATCGCCGCGGCGAACAGGAAAAACTTGCCGAAGAACAATGCGGTGGGGGGAATGCCGGTCAGCGACAGCATGAACACCGCCATCGCCAGCGCCGAGAACGGGGCGCGCGTGGACAGTCCCGCGTAGTCGGGGATCGCATCCGAGCCCAGCGCCCGCTCAACGCTGATCGCCACGGCAAAGGCCCCCATGTTGGTGAAGGTGTACCCGAGCAGGTAGAAGAGCACGGCCCCCTGCCCCGACCAGGGACCCACCGGGTTGGACGCCTGCGCCACGACGCCGATGAGCATGTAGCCGGCGTGGGCGATGGAACTATACGCCAGCATCCGCTTGATGTTCTGCTGGGAGAGCGCCACGAGGTTGCCCAGGGTCATCGTGACCGCCGCCAGTCCCGCCAGGATCGTCACCCACCCATACGCGGGCAGGGCCACATAGAATACGCGGAGGAGGGCCGCGAACGCCGCCGCCTTGCTGCCCACCGACAGGAACGCGGTGACCGGCGTCGGCGCCCCCTCGTAGACGTCCGGCGTCCACTGGTGGAACGGAACGATGGAGATCTTGAACCCGAGTCCGGCGAGGACGAGCATCACCGCAAGCCCCAGGAACCCGGAGTTGAGGTAGGCGGTGTGCTGCATCAGGCGGTAGATGTTCGTCGTGCCCGCGGCGCCGTACAGGAACGTAAACCCATAGAGCATCACCGCGGAGGCGGCCGCCCCGTAGAAGAA
>VBAN01000490.1 GCA_005882445.1 Candidatus Segetimicrobium genomatis
GTCGTCGAGCCGCGGCAGGCGCAGGTGTCCCGGGGCGAGGTGCTCATCCTTCCAGGGGGAGGAGAAGCCACGCTCCTCGTGCCCTATCGCCGGTCCGGGCGGTTGTGGATCGCCCACCTGGATTTGCCGGTCCCGTTTGCCGAGTACCTGCGTCGATGGGGCCGCCCGATCTCCTACCCGTACGTACGCGGGCAATGGCCGCTCGAGATGTACCAGACGGTCTACGCTGACGAACCGGGGTCGGCGGAGATGCCCTCGGCGGGCAGAGCCTTCACGACGGAGGTCCTCGGGAGGCTTCGGGATCGCGGGGTCGGCCTGGCGCGACTGATCCTGCACACCGGGGTCGCCAGCCTGGAGCGCAACGAGCCCCCCTACGAGGAGTATTACGCCGTCCCGCAGGAAACCGCCGAAGCGGTTGCGCACGCGCGCAGCGCCGGGGGCAGGATCATTGCGGTTGGCACGACCGTGGTGAGGGCGCTGGAGAGCTCGCTGGACGAGCGCGGGCGCCCGGTCGCCTCTCGGGGGTGGACCGATCTCGTGATCACCCCCGAGCGCGGGGTTCGCATCATTGACGGGCTGCTCACCGCGCGTCGCACCTGGCAATGATCGAGGCGATCGCGGGGCGGGCCCACCTCGAGCGCGCCTACAGGACCGCGCTGGAGTCACGTTACCTCTGGCACGAATTCGGGGACTTGCACCTGATTCTGTAAGCGCGCCGGCCCCAGGTACGCGTCAGCCCGGCCAAAATGCCTGGGGTGGGGCTACACGTCTCCGGTGGCCCTTGGCGCCGTTCTGTGGGGGTTGAGCTCCTGCAGCGCGCGGGCCAGGTACGGGGCGGCCTCCGACGGCCGTTCCTGCTCGATCAAGAGCTCGCCCAGTTCGTTGCAGGCCCGGGCGAGGTCGGTGCGCCTGCCGAGGCTCTCAAACGAGGTAATGGCGTGCCGGTAATGGCTGAGGGCCTCCGTCGGGCTCCCGCTGCGGCGGAGGAACCGGGCCCTGGCGAGTTCGATCCTGGCCGATTGTGTGCTGTCGGGCGTCACCGTGGTGAGGCGTTCCGCCTCGGCCAGGGCCTGCTCCGCCAGCGGGTACGCCCCCTTGTGTACCTGCGCCTCTGCCAGACTGACGAGCGTGCGCGCCCGCGCGGTATCATCGCCGATCCTCTCCGCGATGAGCAGCGCGCTCTGCAGGTGAGAAATCGCCTCGTCGGCTTTCCCGGTCTCCAGCGCCGCCGTGGCGGCGCGATGTCGGGCCTCAGCGAGCAGGCGGGGGCCCGCCAGCGCCTCCAGGGCATGCTCGGCGCGCGCCAGGTGTCCCAGCGCCACCTCATGGGCGTTCCGCGCGCGCGCTTCGGCGCCCCATTGGACGTGCGCGGCACTCAACCGCCGCAGATCCTCGGCAGGGGCCAGGGTCGTCGCGGCTTCCTGATACCAGCGTTCCGCTTCCGCGGGGTCCCCGGCGTCCTGGGTCGCCCGTCCCAGCGTCAAGAGCAGATCCGCCATCAGGGAAAGATCCGGGCACCCATGTTCGTGCAGCCGGTGATAGCCTTCCATCAGGTGCTCGCGGGCGCTCCGGAGGTCCCCTTGGGCCATCTCGATTTGGCCGAGGAGACAACTGGCCCGGGCAAGCTGTTCGACCATCTGCGTCGTTTCGGCGATCTCCTGGCCCCGGCGGAGGTGCTCCGCCGCCCGGTCATGCTCCTCGAGGCGGGTCAGGGCCGATGCCAGCCCGATCTGACATTCGGCCTCACCGTGGAGGTCGTGCTCTCGCTTGGCCAGGGCCAACGCGGCGGAGAACCCTTCGCTCGCTTCGGCCGGGTCGTCCTGCTTGAGGGCCACCCACGCCGCCTGCATCGAGACCTGCAATGCCGTCTCCCCGAGCGGGCCGGAGTCTTCCAGGAAATACCCGACCGGCATCTTCAGACGGCGTGCCAGCAGCTTCAGGTTGTCGATCGACGGTTTGGCGCGGCCTTTTTCGATAAGGCTGATGAACCCTTTGGTCAGCTCGGTGCCCCCGAGTTGGGACTGGGTGAGGCCCAGCTCATTGCGCCGTGACCGGATGCGCTCTCCGAGAGACGACACCAGCACCCCTCATCGGCTGGCATCAATGCGATGTTCGTT
>VBAN01000488.1 GCA_005882445.1 Candidatus Segetimicrobium genomatis
TGGAAACGCTGACCGGCCAGATCGAGTTGGGACGCCCGCGAGTCGACGAGTCCTAAACACAGTCTCCCCGGACGGTCATACCCGCCGCTCGAATTGTCTCCCCGCACGATCTTCCTGGGGAGTTTTCCTCTGTACGTATCGGTTTTTTACCCTATTCCGACTGGACTGACCGGGGGTCTATGCTCTAGGTCAGATCCCGTAAGAGGGGGAAGCGACCGTGGCCTTGTACCAGTGCTCCTGCGGCGTCCGCGTTGAAATGAGGGCGCGGTTCGGGGATGCGATCACCTCGGTCAACCACCTCCATCGCTCGTCCCGGCTAGACGGCACCTCCGCAATTGTCCGGATGGAGGAGATCCGCATGCCCGCTGCCGCGGACCCTCCATCCTCTGGTGGGAGCACGCTGGGCCGACCCGGCCGCCGGATCCCGCGAGGTCCCTCGCCAGAACGCACCGCCATGTCGGACCCCGCGCCAGGACCGGGGGGATCCTTGCGTTCGCCCGTTGCGGTTTCGCGTCTCGACAGCGGATAACGGCGGCGATCCCGTGGCAAACGCTCTGCGGCCGGTCGGGCATGAGATTTCGGTGCCGATCGCAACGGACGTCGACATCGTCACCGCCCGTCAGCGGGGACGCGCGCTGGCGGCTGCGCTTGGATTTTCGCTCATGGACGCGACCCTGATCGCGGCGGCCATCTCGGAACTGGCCCGGAATATTTTACAGTACGCGAAGCGCGGCAAGATCGTGCTCGCCACCGCGAATGGCGGGAGGACCAAGATCGTCGTTGTGGCGAGCGACGAGGGCCCCGGGATCGAGGATACGCAACGAACGATGGCCCTGTCTCGCGTCCGACAACTGATGGACGAGTTCGAGATCTCCTCCGTGCCCGGCAAGGGCACGACGGTCACCACCACGCTGCAGAAGCGCTGACCGACCCGCGCCCCGATCCCGCTCCGGCCTCCCCAGGCGTCAGGCCGGCGCCCACGGGTGAGGCAGGCCGCCCCGAAGCCGGGCCACTGAATCGCGGAGAAACCCGTCGAGGATCGCGGCGGAGCGCCCATCCTTGATCGGCCGGAACGGATCCGGGCCCGGCGGCACGACCTCCAGGACCAGCGCGCCGGCGAATCCGATGCTGCGCAGCGCCGCCAGGCACCCGTCCAGATCGAGGTGCCCCCGTCCCAGACCCTCCCGGTTCGTGTCCGCGACGTGCACGTGCCACAGCCGGGGACCGGCGGCCCGGATCGCGCCGGGGATGGTCGGCTCTTCGATGTTCGCGTGTAAGAGGTCGAGCGTCACGCCCACCCAGGGGGAGGCGGCCGCATCCAGGTACGCCAGGGCCGCCGCCACGGAGGTGACGAGGTACGCCTCGTAGCGGTTGATGGGTTCGACGGCGAGGCGGACGCCGAGCCTCTCCGCCTCGCGGGCGGCCGCCCGCACGCCCTCGACCGACCAGCGCCATTCGTCCTCCCGGGCGGCGAGCGGCGCCAGGCGGGTTTCGGCGGAGGGGAGGACCTGCACCAGCGGGACGCCGCACTCGGCGGCGAACCGAAGGCATCGCACGACGTAGGCGACGGCGTCCGAGCGCACAGCGGGATCGGGATGCGCGAGATCGCGGCGCGTCTCAGCGGAGCACGCGGCGGTCAGCGCGACGGGCGTGAGCCGGTGAACCGCCAGGAGCGCGCGGACGTCCGCGGGCCGAATCTGGTCGGGCTCCCCGGGCAGTTCGACGCCGTCGCACCCGGCCGCGGCGATGCGCTCGAG
>VBAN01000486.1 GCA_005882445.1 Candidatus Segetimicrobium genomatis
CCCGCGACGATCGCGTGCTCGTGGTGGTCTCCGGGGGCAAGGACAGCTTGGCCCTGTGGGATGTCCTCCGGCGCCTCGGATACCAGGCCACCGGCCTCCACATCAACCTGGGCATCGGCGAGTACTCGCAGGAGTCCCAGCGCAAGGCGGAGGCGTATGCCGCCGGCCAGGGCATGGAACTGCTGATCGCGGACATCCCCGGTGAGTTCGGGATGAGCGTTGAAGAATTCGCCCGCGCCACGGGCCGCGTATCCTGCTCGGCCTGCGGGTTGAGCAAGCGGTACCTGTTCAACCGGGCCGCCCTGGACCTCGGGTTCCCGGTCGTCGCCACCGGCCACAATCTCGACGACGAGGCGGCCGTGCTCCTCGGCAACCTCCTGCACTGGCAGACGGAGTACCTTGCCCGGCAGGCTCCGGTGCTCTCGGGCGCCGAGCCGCACCTGGTAAAGAAGGTCAAGCCCTTCTACCGGACCGCCGAGCGCGAGACGGCCGCGTACGCGGTGATTCGGGGGATCGACTACATCGTGGAGGAATGCCCCAACAGCGTCGGCGCCAAGAGCCTCCTCTACAAGGAGGCGCTCAACCTCCTCGAGCAGGCCGCCCCGGGGACCAAGCAGAGCCTGTACTGGGGATTTCTCGAGCACGCGCAGCGCTTTCGAGCGGTTGACGACCCGGCGCTCCGCGCGTGCGTGCACTGTGGACAGCCGACGACCTCCGAGGTGTGCGCCTTCTGCCGGATGACCGAGCGGGCCGCCGAGCGGATGCGCATTCGCAAGGGCTCCCCGGAGGCCTCTGCGCCCCTCGCGGGGGCCGGCCGCCAGGGGCAAACCCGCTGAGAGGCACCTCCCGGTGTCGCCTGGGCCTCTGAGGCAGGGCGAGCCGGTCCTGCTCATCGACCGCAAGCGCCGTCGCTATATGATCGTGCTGCGGCCGGGAGCGACGAGCGATCTGCGCGGCGGCAAGGTGGCGCACGACGCCCTGCTCGGCCTGGACGAGGGAGGCGCCGTCGTCTCGACCCGCGGCGAGTCGTTCCTCGTGATCCGCCCCACCTTCGGGGAGTTCGTCCTCGAAATGCCGCGCGGCGCCCAGGTGATCTATCCCAAGGATCTCGGAGCCATCCTCATGGAGGCCGATGTCTTTCCCGGATCGCGCGTGCTCGAGGCGGGGACGGGATCCGGCGCCTTGACGATGGCGCTGTTGCGCGCGGCGGGCCCCACCGGCCGTGTGATCAGTTACGAATTACGCGAGGAGTTTGCCCGAATCGCCGAACAGAACATCCGGCGATTCCTCGGGGCCACGGATGCGCTGGTGCTGCGCCGCGCGGACATCTACGCCGGGGCGCTGCCCGAAGATCGGCCGGTCGACCGCCTCATCCTCGATGTGCCCGAGCCGTGGCGCGTGGTCGGGCACGCGGCCGCCGCGCTGGTCCCGGGCGGAATCTTCCTGTTCTACGTCCCCACGGTCCCCCAGGTCACTCAGGCGGTCGAAGCCCTGCGGACCTCGGGCGCGTTTGCGATGATCGAGACCATCGAGGTCCTGGTGCGCCCGTGGAACATCGATGGGCTGAGCGTGCGCCCGGCCCACCGGATGGTCGCCCACACGGGATTCCTCACGACGGCGCGGCGGGTGCAGCGTCAGGCCGCATCCGGCGGCGTCCCCCAGGACGAGGGGAGTACAGAAGCGGTCAAGCCGGAAGACGAGGGTGAGGCGCCAGACGAAGTGAGCGGGTTCGGCGAGGGTGAGCCCGCGGGCTGAACGCGAGACCCTTAGAGGCGCTCGACGGCGAGGCTCACGGCTTCCCCGCCGCCGAGGCAGACGGCAGCGATCCCCCGCCGGACTTCCCGCCCGTGCAAGGCGTTGAGCAGCGTGGTGAGGATCCGCGCCCCGCTCGCGCCGATCGGGTGTCCCAACGCGACCGCCCCGCCGTGGATGTTCACGCGTTCCATATCGAGCCCGACGTCCCGGGCGACCGCGATGACGACCGAGGCGTAGGCCTCGTTGATCTCATAGAGATCGA
>VBAN01000487.1 GCA_005882445.1 Candidatus Segetimicrobium genomatis
AACTCGATGTCGGCGCCGGCCACGGAGGCGAAGCGCCTGTCGCGAATCTCGACGTTCATGGTCGCTCCCTCCCTGCGTAACGTCCCGTCGATCACCCTTCGCCTCTGCCGGTTGCATCTCCGCCTGGGGGCAACGCACAGAGGTTCGATGCCCGCCGTCCATCGCCGAGCGCCCTCTTGACGCGGCGGGAGCCGCGGGATATCCTCGATCTGTCGCTGTTCTGTCTGGAGAATCACCGTTCACTGGGGAGAACGATTTCACGAAGAGAACAGATGGCTGATGCCGCCGCGCTCGCGCGCCGTCCGGGACCGGTGCCCGCCGTCGATCGGGCGGCCGGGATCCTCCTGGCGTTGGGGAACGGCCAGGGGGACGCGAGCCTCTCCGACCTCGCCCGCCGTCTCCGCATCCACAAGAGCACCGCGCACGGCATTCTCGCGACGCTGGCCCGCCACCGATTCGTCGACCGCAACCCGGAAACCCGGCGGTACCGGCTCGGGCCGGCGCTCGCGGCGCTGGGCCGGGCGGCGGTGGATCGCCAGGATCTCGGGGCGCTCGCGCGTCCCCACCTGGTCCGCCTGCGGCGGCTGTCGGGTGAGACGGCGACGCTCCATCTGCGCGACGGGTCGGGGAGCGTCATCCTGGCCAGCGAGGAATCCGCCAACCAGTTGAAGGTCGTCGCACCGCCGGGGTACCGCCTGCCGCCGGACGCCGGGGCCGTGGCGAAGGTGCTGCGGGCCTTCGGGCCGGGGGAGGCCGGCTGGCCCGCCCGGCTCCCCGCGTATACGCCCCGGTCGGTCAGGGACCCCGCCCGCTATCGTCAGGAGCTCCTCCGGGTCCGCCGCGCCGGCGTCGCCGTCGATGACATGGAATACCTCTCCGGGGTGCGCGCCATTTCCGCGCCCGTGTTCCGGGGAACACCGGGCCGGGATGCGGAGGCGATCGGCGCGCTCTCCATCGTGGGCGTGAGCGCGCGGCTGTCGCCCGCCGCGCTGCGGCGGCTTGCCGGCCCGCTCCGGGACGCGGCCCAGGCGCTGTCGGCCGCGCTCGCCCCAGATGCGGGGGGAAGCCCCCCGCGGCCCGTCCGGAAGGGGTTTCGCGGGGAAGGGAGGGCGCGCGGATGAAGGCGACGTTGACGCTCCGGATCAACGCAGAGGACCGTGATGTGATGGTCCCCGTGCACAAGACCCTGCTCGAGGTGCTGCGCGAGGACCTCGGCCTGACGGGCACCAAGCACGGCTGCGAGCTCGGGGAGTGCGGCACCTGCACCGTGCTCGTGGACGGCACCCCCGTGCTGAGCTGCCTGGTCCTGCCGGTCGAGCTGCAGGGACGGGAGATCACGACCGTCGAGGGGATGGCCCGGGGCGGCCGGCTCCATCCGCTGCAGGCCGCCTTCGCGGAACTGGGGGCGGCCCAGTGCGGGTACTGCACGCCCGGCATCCTGGTCGCCGCCAAGGCCCTGCTCGATCGCGCGCCCGCTCCGACGCGGAGCGAAGTGGCGGAATGGCTGGCCGGCAATCTCTGCCGGTGCACCGGCTACCTCAAGATCCTCGAGGCGGTTGACCTGGCGGCCGCGCGGATGCGCGGGGGTGGTGCCGGTTCGGCGCCGCAGCGCGGCGAACCGGCGGTGCCTGCGGAGACGGCGGAGCCCGCGCGGGCGGGCGAGGAGGCTCTATGAGCGACGGTGGAAGCCTCCGGAT
>VBAN01000491.1 GCA_005882445.1 Candidatus Segetimicrobium genomatis
TGGAGGCCTATGCGCGCAAAGCGCGCTTCCCCATCGTCGGCCCGGTGGTCGGCCAGCTGTTCTATCTGCTGACGCGCCTCGGCGGGGCGCGGCGGGTCTTCGAGCTCGGCTCGGGCTACGGCTACTCCACCGCGTGGTTCGCCATGGGCGTCCGCGACAACGGGGGCGGCGAGGTCTTCCACGTGGTGTGGGACGAGGCGCTGTCCCAGGCCGCGCGCGGCCACCTGCAGCGCCTCGGGCTCACCCCCCTGCTGCGCTTCCACGTGGGCGAGGCGGTGGCGGCGCTGCGCGAGGCCGAGGGCCAGTTCGACATCGTGTTCAGCGACATCGACAAGGACGGCTACCCCGCCTCGCTGCCGGTGATCAAGCAGCGGCTCAAGCCGGGAGGCCTGCTCCTGGCCGACAACATGTTCTGGCGCGGGAGGGTGGTCGACCGCAGCGTCAAGGGCGGGGAGACCGAGGGCATCCGCGCGTTCACGCGCGCGGTCTTTGCCGACCCGGAGTTCGCCAGCACGATCGTTCCGCTGCGCGATGGGGTGCGGGTGGCCCGGCGCCGCTAGGCCTGCGCCGGCGCGCCGTTCCTTCCAAGGGAACGCGCGGTGATCCGTCGAACCGGTTGCACGCATTCACGTCATCAACGCCCACGCCCGGAGGAGGTGCAGCATGAGGTGGAACGCTCGAGCGCTCTGTGCGGTTGTCGCTGCGCTGGTCCTCGCCCTCACCGCCGGCACAGGATCGGCCCCGACCGGGCCGGCCGCAGCCGCGATGCAGGCGCCGAAGGAACAGCATGCCATCACGTGGGAGTATCCCCCGAAGTTCAGCAACGTCACGGTCAACGTCGTCGGCGACGCCGGCCACAATCTCGCCCCGTATGAGTTCTGGAGGGACCACTTCCCCAAGGCCGGCATCACGATCAAGATCATCGAGGTCCCGTTCGAAGGCGTCTACGAGAAGGAGAAGACCGAGTTCGTCGCCGGCTCCGGCGCGTTCGACGTCGTCACCTTTTATCCGGCCTACATCGGAGACTTCGCCAGCAACGGCTACCTGGAGCCGCTCGACGAGTACATGAAGAAGCAGCCGGACAGCGTGTGGAACCCGCACCAGGAGGACGTGCTGCCGCCGTTCCGCGAGCTGTACAACAAGTGGGCCGGGAAGACGTACGCGCTCACCATCGACGGCGACGCGCACATGATGATCTATCGCAAGGACCTGTTCGCCAACCCCGCCGAGCAGGCCGCGTTCAAGGCCAGGTACGGCAGAGCCCTCGCTCCGCCGCAGACCTGGGACGACTGGCTGCGGGTCGGGGCGTTCTTCACCCGCAAGAAGGGGCAGCAGTTGGCCGGCCAGACCCTGGACCGCGACTTCTATGGCTCCGCCGAGTTCGCCAAGCGCGGGTTCTCGTTCGCGTGGTTCGTCGACCGCTGGGCGGCGAGCGGCGAGCTGTACTTCGACGACACGATGAAGCCCCAGATCAACACCCCGGCCGCGGTGGCGGCGCTGCAGAACTTCGTCGACAGCCTGAAGAACGCCCCGCCGGACGTGCGCGGGTACGGCTACGACGAGCTGCGGGATGCGCTGCTGAACGGCAACGTCGCCATGGTGGTGCAGTGGACCGACGTCCCGAAGAAGGGCGCGGACCCGTCGCAGTCCAAGGTCGTTGGCAGGTTGGGCTATGGCCGGGTGCCCGGCCTGGTGATCGGCGGGAAGGTCGTGCACCGCGCGATGATGCCGGTGGGCCGGGTGGTGGCGGTGGCCGCCTCCTCCAAGAACAAGCTGGCGGCGTACTGGGTCGCCAAGCACATCGCCTACGACATGAGCCTCGAGGACGTCTCCACGGCGTTCACCGGGCTGGACGTCAACCGCGGCGTGCACTTCAAGCATCCCGAGGCGTACTCGGACTTCAAGACCACCGCGGAGGCGGCGTCCTACCTGGACCGCGTCAAGGAAGCGCTGGCCGACGGCTATCCCGAGATCTTCATCCCCGGGGCGGCGCAGTACGAGGATGCGCTGGACCTGCACGTCAACAAGGCGCTGGCCGGCCAGGAGACGCCCAAGCAGGCGCTGGATGCGGTGGCGAAGGAATGGACCGCGATCACCGACCGGCTCGGCCGTCAGAAGCAGATCGAGCTGTGGCACCAGGCCCTGAACAGTTATAAGATCGCGGGTCTGGTCAAGTAAGCGAAGGCTTCCGGCGAGAGGAGGGGCGGGATCCCGCCCCTCCTCGATGCTCGACACGGGCTGCCGATGGCGTTGAGGCTCGGTCGCGAGGCGGCGGGCGCGCGGCCCCGGGCCGAGACGGTCCGCTGGTCGCGGCGGACGCCCGTCCTGATGATCCTGCCCGCCGTGGTCGTGCTCGCGGCGATCACGCTCTTCCCGCTGTTGTTCACGCTGCGGCTGACCGTGCTGTCCTGGGAGCTCACCACGGGTTTTCCCCCGCAGTTCATCGGCGTCCAGAACTTCGTGCGGGTGCTGACCCAGGATCCCCGCTTTTGGAATGCGATGGCAAACACCGGCGTGCTGGTGGCGGTCGGGGTCGGGCTGCAGGCCGTGATCGGCACCGGGCTGGCCCTCGAACTCAACCGGCTCAGACGAGGCCGGGCCCTGGTGCTGTCCCTGCTCCTGATTCCGGTGATGATCGCGCCGGTCATCGCCGGGTTTCAGTTTCGGATGATCCTGAACGACCAGTACGGCCCGCTCAACTACCTGCTCGACGCGCTCACGTTCGGCCGTGTGCGCGGGTTCGCCTGGCTCGCGGATCCCCGCGTCGCGCTGGGGGCGGTGATGGCCACCGATGTGTGGCAGTGGGCGCCGTTCATGACGCTGGTCGTGCTCGCCGGCCTGCAGTCGCTGCCGGGCGAGCTGCTCGAGGCCGCCGAGGTGGACGGGGCGACGGGCCTCCAGGCGCTCCGGCGGGTGACGCTCCCGCTCCTGCTGCCGGTGATCGTCATCGGGGTGCTGGTGCGGGTCATGGATACCTTCAAGTTGTTCGACATCGTCTACCAGCTGACCGGCGGAGGCCCGGGAAACGTCACCGAGACCATCGCCTACTACACGTACCTCCAGGGGTTCAAGTTCTTCAGCCTCGGCTACACGGCGGCGATGTCGTTCGTCCAGCTCGTGGTGATCACGATCGTCGCGCAGGTCTTTCTCCACTACCAGAAGCGCGTGCGCGGGGGCGCGGTCGCATGAGGCGCCGCTCCCCGGCCCGGCGGCTCGTCACCGGTCTGGTCCTGCTGGCGGCCCTGGTCTTCTTCCTGTTCCCGGTCCTGTGGATGGTCCTGACGTCGTTCAAGAGCAACCCCGAGTTCTTCGCCTACCCGCCGGTGTTCATCCCCAAATCGTTTGCGCTCACCAACTACCTGAACGCGATGCGGCTGCCCCCCGACGGGCGCGGGGGGCTGCAGGGCGTGCGCGACAGCCTGATCGTGTCGACCGGCTCGATGGTGATCTCCCTGCTGGCCGGGGCGCCCGCCGCGTACTCGTTCGCGCGCTTCCGCACCGGCGGCGAGAACCTCTCGTTCTGGGTCCTCTCCACGCGCATGTTCCCGCCGGTGGCCTCGGCCCTCCCGCTGTTCTTGGTGTTCAAATCGCTGCACCTGCTGGACACCCACTGGGCGCTCATCGTCGCCAACACCATCTTCAATCTCCCGTTCGTCATCTGGCTGCTGAAGGGGTTCTTCGAGGACCTGCCGGCTGAATTGGAGGAGGCGGCCGTGATCGACGGGACCACGATCTTCGGGGCGTTCCGGCGCGTGGCGCTCCCGCTGGTCGCGCCGGGGCTCGTGGCCACCGCGCTGTTTTGCTTCATCTTCACCTGGAACGAGTTCATGTTCGCGCTGCTGCTCACGCGCAGCGACGTCCGCACCCTCACCATCATCGTGCCGAGTCTGGTCGGCGGACACGAGATCCTCTGGGGACAGGTCGCCGCGGTCGGCGTGGTGGCGATCATCCCGAACATCCTGCTCGCCCTGCTGCTCCAGCGGTTCCTGGTGCGGGGGCTCACGCTTGGGGCGGTGAAGGGCTGAGCCGAGGGGGAAGCGCATGGTCAAGCTGGTGGCGTTTCTGAAGCGCAGGCCGGGGATCAGCAAGGAGGAGTTCGCGCGGCGCTGGGTGCACGAGCATACGAAGCTGTCGCGGCAGCTGCCCGGGCTGCGCGGCTACCGGATCAATATCGCCACACCCAGGCAGCCCGAGGGGAGCGGCGCCGAGCCGATCTACGACGGCACCGCCGAGATGTGGTGGGAGAGCGTCGAGGCGATGGAGGCGGCATTCGCCACCGACATCGGCAGGCGCGCCGGCGCCGACGCCGACGAGTTCGCCGCGGTGCGGCTCCACCTGTACACGACCGAGCACGTGATCGTCCGGGGCCCGTAACCGGGCGGATCGGGGAGATCGGCAGATGCAGCTCGCGTGCAGTTCCGAGTCGTACAACGACGACCTCAGCGGCGGCCGGCTCCGGCTCGAGGACTGGCTGCGCCTCTGCGCGGAAGAACTGGGACTGGCCGGCGTGGAGCTGGAAGACAAGCACATCGGGACGCCCACGCCGGAGCGGCTGACCGAGGTGCGGAATGCCGCGGAGCGCTACGGGCTGGTGATCGTGAACATCGCGTTCATGAACAACTTCGGCGTGGCCGCCGCCGCCGGGCGCCGCGCGGAGGAAGCGCGCACCCGGGATTGGATGGACGTCTCGCGCCGCCTCGGCTCGCGGTTCCTGCGGACGTTCGCCGGATGGCCGGAGGGCGATCGGGCCGCGCGCCGGCCGGACATGATCGCCTCGCTCCGGTCGGTGGCCCGCGACGCGGAACGGCTGGGGGTGCGCCTCGTGATGGAGAACCACAACCACGGGGGCTTCGTGCAGACGTCGGCGGACGTCCTGGCGATCCTGGATGAGGTCCGGAGCCCGGCGCTCGGGCTCCTCCTCGATACGGGCAACTATCTCGATGGCCTCGCCTCGATCGAGCGCACCGCGGCGCTCGCCCGGCATGTGCACGCCAAGTTCACGCGGGTCGGCTCGGACGGGCGCGACGCCGGCGTGGACCACGATGCGGTCGCCGCCGTGTTGCGCGCGGCGGGATACGACGGCTGGGTGGCGGTCGAGTACGAGGGACCGGAACCCGGCCGCACGGCCGTTCCCCGCGCCCTGACCTATCTCCGGCAGGCGCTCTCCTCGTAGGGCGCCGGGCCGTGGGGGCGCAGGTCCGGGTCGGCATCGATGTCGGCGGCACCTTCACCGATCTGGTGGCGCAGCCGCTGGCCGGCGGGCCGCTGCGGATGCAAAAGATCCTGACGACCCGCGATCCCTCCCAGGCGGTGCTGGAAGGGCTCCGTGTCCTGCTCCGGCCGGACGAGGAGGTCGCCAGCCTGACCCACGGCACGACCGTGGCGACCAACGCGATGCTGGAGGGGCGGGGGGCGCGGACCGCCCTGATCACGACGCGGGGGTTCCGCGACGTGCTGGAGATCGGCCGGCAGCAGCGCGATCATCTGTACCGCCTCGACCTGCCGGGCCGGGAGCCTCCGATCGTGCCGCGCGCGCTGCGGTTCGAGGTGACCGAGCGCATCGATCATGCGGGCCGCGTCCTGATCCCGCTCGACGAGTCCGAGGCGCGGCGCCTCGCGGCGCTGCTCCGCGATGAGCGGGTCGAGGTGGCGGCGGTCAGCCTGCTGCACGCCTACGCCAACCCCACCCACGAGCGCCGGCTCGCGGCGCTGCTGGCCGGGGCGGTGCCGCACATCTGCCTGTCCTCGGACATCAACGCGGAGTACCGGGAGTACGAGCGGACCCACACGACCTGCGCAAACGGGCTGCTGATGCCGGTCGTGGACCGGTACCTGGCCGACCTGACCGCGGGACTGGAGGCGACGGGGCTGCGGGCGCCGCTCCGCCTGATGCAGTCGAGCGGCGGCATGGCCACGCCCGCCGGGGCGCGGAGGGTCCCGCTGGCGATGCTGATGTCCGGTCCGGCCGGCGGGGTCGCGGCCGCGCAGGCCGTGGGCGCGCGGACCGGGGTGGCGGATGCGGTGACCTTGGATATGGGCGGGACGTCGACGGACGTCTGCCTCATCCGGGCGGGCCGCGTCGAGACGGTGTCGGAGCGCCGCCTGGGCGGCCAGCCCGTGCGGACGCGGTCACTGGCGGTCGAAAGCATCGGGGCGGGCGGCGGCTCGATCGTCTGGATCGACGGCGGGGGAGCCCTGCGTGTGGGGCCGCAGAGCGCCGGCGCGTTCCCGGGGCCGGCCTGCTACGGGCGCGGCGGCACCGAAGCGACCGTCACCGACGCCGGCGTGGTCCTGGGCTACGTCAACCCCGGGGCGGCCTTCGGGGGACTCCGCTTGGATCCTGATCTGGCCGGGGGGGCGGTTGATCGCGTCGCGCGCGCCTTCGGCCTCTCGGTGCCCGAGGCCGCGGCGGGGATCGTGGAGATCGCCAACGCCGCGATGATCCGTGCGATCCGGGCCGTGTCGGTGCACCGCGGGTACGACCTTCGCGGCTGCTGCCTGATCGCGTACGGGGGCGCCGGCCCCATCCACGCCGGGCGGCTGGCGCAGACGCTCGGGATGCCGCGGGTGCTGGTGCCGCGCTATTCGAGCGCGTTCTCCGCCTACGGATGCCTCGTCGCCGGCCTTCGATACGACGTCGTGCGGACCGTGCGCGGCCGCCTCGATCCCGCCGGACGCGCGCCGTCCACGGAGGACGCTCGGGGGCCTCGCGCGGCGGCCGCGCGCGAGGTCTGGGAGGGGGTATTCCGCGAGATCGAGGTCGAACTCCTCACCCGGTTGGAGCGCGAGGGGGTCGACGCGAACGGCTGCGAGTGGCGGCGCTCCATGGATCTCCGGTATGTGGGGCAGAACGATGAGATCGAGGTGCTCGTGGAGCCGGGTGAGGACGGCGAGGCAATCCGCAGGCGGTTCACCGAGGCGCACCGGCGCGTCTACGAGTACACGACCGACGAGCCGGTGGAAGGGGTCAATGTGCGGGTAACGGTCCTCGCGTCTTCCCCGGTCCCGCCGGCCCCCGAGAGGGGCGATCGGGGCCGCCCGACCGGGAAGGGGCGCGCCCGATCAGGCTCGGGGTCGGGACCGGCGCGCGGGCGCCGTGCCTACTACTACGGGCATGGCTGGGTGGAGACCCCCCTGTACCCCAGAGACGAGCTCGCCGAGGACCGGGAGATCCTGGGCCCCGCGATCGACGAGGACGCCTGGTCCACGATCATCGCCTATCCGGGACAGCGCCTGCGGTGCGATGCCTCGGGCCACCTGTGGATCGAGGCCGCTCCGTGACCGATCGCTCCGCGGCCGGCCGTCCGGCGATGGACCCGGTCACGCTCGAGGTGGTGCGGCACGCCGTCTACGCCATCGCCGAGGAGATGCGGGCGATCCTGATGCGTTCGGCCCGCTCCCCCGTCCTGAAGGAGGCCGGCGATCTCTCGTGCGCGCTCACCGACGCCCAGGGCCGGCTGATCGCTCAGGGGCGCGACATCCCCATCCATCTCGGGGTGATGGCCTTTACGGTCAAGGAGTTCCTGCGCCGCATCCCGGCTGATGCGCTGCACGAAGGCGACGTCTACTTTACCAACCATCCCGAGGTCGGGGGGAACCACCTGCCGGACGTCAAGGCGGTCATGCCGGTGTTTCACCGCGGGCGCCTGGTGGCGTTTGCCATCAACCTCGCGCACTGGCCGGACGTCGGCGGCGCGCGGCGCGGGAGCTACGTCGCCGCGGCGCGGGACCGATACGCGGAGGGCCTGTGCATTCCGCCGGTGCCGCTCTTCCTCGCCGGCCGCCCCAACCCGGGGATGATGGAGGTCGTGCTCAGCAACGTGCGGGGCCGCGAGGCGCGGGAAGGCGACATCCTGGCGCAGTACGCGGCGAACGCGGTGGCCGCGTCCCGCCTCAAGGAAGTCTGCGACCGCTTCGGCGCGGACGTGGTGCTGCGCTGCTTTGACCGGTTCCTCGATGAGTCCGACCGGTTGATGCGGCAGGAGATCGCGAAGGTGCCGGCGGGCGAGTACCACGGCGAGGACTGGCTGGACGACGACGGCGCCGGCGAGGCTCCGCTGCGGATCGCCGTGACGGTTCGGGCCGCCGGGGACACGCTGACCTTCGACTTTGCCGGGACCGCACCCGAGGCGCAGGGCCCGCTCAACGCCACGCGGTTCGTCACCGCCTCCGCGGCCTTCTACGCGGCGCGGGCGCTGCTCGGCCCGGAGATCCCCGCCAACGACG
>VBAN01000492.1 GCA_005882445.1 Candidatus Segetimicrobium genomatis
CGAGGACGGTCAGCGGCGCGCCGATCCGGCGCCGTACCCCCCAGCCCAACGCCAGGCCGAGCGGGGCGAAGATGCCCCCCATGGAGACCGCGTTCAGTGGGCCGAAGAACTGCAGCAGAATCAACCCGGCCACAATCGCGGCGAGGACCGCGGTGCGGAGCCCCCACCGGATGACCAGCAACATCAGCGGAATGGGGGCGAGGAGGATGCCGACGAACGGCGCCACCAGCCCGACAATCGCGGCGACGGCGCTGAGCGCGGCCAGGATGGCGCCTTCGGTCAGCCCCCGCGCCGGACGCAGTGCGGCCCCCGGGCGCGCGGCGGCGGGGCGTACGGTGGAGGAACGCGCGGTCGATTTGCTCAGGAGGCTAGTCTCCGGTGTAGGGAAGCAGGGCGAGCTCGCGCGCGCGTTTGATCGCGACCGCCAGCACCCGCTGGTGCCGGGCGCAGTTTCCCGACACCCGGCGCGGCAGGATCTTGCCCCGCTCGGTGACAAACCGGCGCAGCCGGGGAATGTCTTTGTAGTCGATAAACGTGGCCTTCTCAGCGCAAAACGAACAGACCTTGCGCTTCGGACGCCGCCGGTAATCGCGACGCGGCCGCGCGTCCTTGTCCCTGCCTTCTGACATCGGTCCCCTGCCGTATGTCCGGGGCGCTTGCGTGCTCACGGTACCCTCCGCGCTCAAAATGGAACGTCCTCGTCCGAACTGCTCTGTTGGGCGGCTTCGTCCGCGGCTGGGGCGGCCGCCGCCGCGGTCGCCGTCGCGGTCCCCGTCTCCGCCGTGCCCTGCCGTCCGCGATCCAGGAACCGGATCCCATCCGCGACGACCTCGGCGACCTTCCGTTTCTGGCCATCCTGGGTTTCGTAGGAGCGGAGTTGAAGCCGGCCTTCCACCGCAACCATCCGGCCCTTGGTCATGTACTGGCTGACCTGCTCCGCCAGTTTCCGCCAGGCCACGATATCGATGAAGTCCGTCTCGCGGTTCCCCTGCTGGTCCCGGAACGGCCGGTCGACCGCCAGCGTGAAGTTCGCGACCGGCGCTCCGCTCGGCACATACCGGAGCTCGGGGTCCCGTGTCAGCCGGCCGATCAGGATGATGCGATTATACATGGGACGGGCCCGCCGGCGGGGTCGATGGCTGCCCGGCAGCCGGCGTGGAGCCGGTCACCGGCGCCCCGCTCGTCGAGGAGGACGCTGGCGTGGCGGCCGGCGCGGCCGCGGCGGGGGCGGCGACCGGTTTGGGATGATGGGTCCCGAACGCGAACCGGACCAGGTCCTCATTCAACCCCAGCAGCTGCCGCAGGGCGGCCGATCGGCCGGGATCGAGCGTGAAGACGAGCAGGACGTAATAGCCGTCTCGGGACTTCTTGATGGGAAAGGCCAGCTTGCGCTTGCCCCAGCGTTCCTGGCTCTTCAGGGCCCCGCCGTGTTCGGTGATCCGCTGGGTGATCCGTTCGAGGGCCGCGCCCAACCCCGCTTCATCGAGGTCGGGCCGGAGAACAGCAACAATTTCGTAAGTGCCCACCCGGCACGCTCCCTTCCTCTGGACTGCAACCGGAAGCCGTCTCTCTCGGTCGCGCTCCCGGGGCGGCCCTGCGCCGGCCCGCCGCAATCGGCGCGTGGCCTCGCAGGGCAGGAAGGACTCGGTCGCGTCACTGCGACCGTTCCTGTATTCGGTTCTGTCTCGCGGTCAGATTGTACCATGGGCGAGCGCGGTTTCACAAGGCAGTGTACTGGTCCAGTAGATCAGACAGACTTTACCTCCTCATTTGCGTTTCGATGCGTGCTGGGTCTGCCATCGGGCTACGTATTCGTTCGGAGTCAGATAGCCGAGGGCCTGGTGGGGCCGGACGTTGTTGTAGGTGTCTTCCCACTGGCGCAGCAGGGCGTTGTGCCCCGCCAGCAGCTCAGGGATCTCCACGAGGTCGTAGAACTCCTCCTGATGCGTCCGATGGGCCCGCTCCACATGCCCATTGAGCCGCGGCGAGCGCGGCGGGAGCACAAACAATTTGATCCGGAGCTCGGCGCAGGCCGCTTCAAACGTCGCCTTGAATTCCGATCCGCCATCAATCTGGATCGCCCGGACCGGAAACCCAAACCGTGCGACCGCCGCGCGCAGCGCCCGTGCCGCCGCTTGGCTCGTTTGCCGCTTGTAGGCGGCTAGCACGTCCTTCCGGCTCACCACGTCCCGCGCCGTGAAGTGAATCCGGCGCAGCCCCGGGAGGACTTCGATCGGCGTCGCATCGATCTCCACCAGATCCCCCGGAGCCTGCGGGACGTACCCCCACGGAAACCGCTGGGCATACGGCCGCGCGCGGCGTCGGCGCCACCGGGTGCGCGTGGCTCGGACAATGGCGGGCTCCCGCAGTTGGCCTTTGGCCCGTAAGCGCGTGAGCGTGCGGCCCACGGTCGACTCCGACACGGTCCACCCGTCGCGCCGCAGCAAGAGCCGCAGTTTCACTTTCCCCCAGCGGGGGTAGTGCTCCCGCACCGTCCGGATCGCCGCCTCCAGCGCCGGCGGAGTCTCCGGCTGCCGCACGGCATGGGGCCGCCGGGTCCCCCAATCATCTTCCAGCCTCTCGAGGCGCCGCGGATCGTACCGATGCCACCAGCGATAGAAGGTCGCTGAGCTGATGCCAAAATGGCGGTAGGTTAATTTGGCATTCCGCCCATGGCTGAGGTAATACTCCATCCACCGTAACCGGCGGGTCGCCTCCCGGGAGAGGACGGGCGAGGCCCGGATCTTCTTGGCCTGCGGCAGTAAGGCCGGCTGGATGTACATGCGGCCAGTATAGCCATGCCCCAGGGGCCGGTACCAATGCTTGCTGCGAACCACCCTTAGTCAGGGTCTTTCGCATCTATCTGAACCTGTACATGCCGGAAGACCGTTTTCATCCCAGACCGGATCCTGTCGAGGAAGCGAGCGCGTCGCGTAATCCATCGCCCACCCCCGTCAGGGTGAGCACGGTGAACGCAATCATCACCGCCGGGGCGATCCCCAGCACCGGGTAGACCTGCAGGTAGGCCACGCTCTCACTCACCATCTTTCCCCAGCTAGGGAGGGGGTCGTTGATGCCGAGGCCCAAGAAGCTCAGGCTCGCTTCGGCAAAGATCGTGCGCGCGATGCCGAGGGTCACGACGGCGGTCAGGGGACCCAGGGCGTTCGGGAGGATGTGACGCCACACCAAGTGCGCGGAGGTGGCTCCCAGCCCCCACGACGCCTCGACAAACTCGCGATCCCGGAGCGCGAGCGTCTGGGCGCGCATGAGGCGGCATGGCTCGATCCACGCGACCGCAGCCAGCGCGATGATGAGGTTCGCGAGCCCGCTCCCGAGCACGCTGATGAGGAGCATGGCCAGGAGGAGCGCAGGGAGGGCCGTGGTGATCTCCACCACGGCCAGGGCAACCACGGTGAGCGCGACCTCGAGCGACGTGCGCCCTCCGTACAGGAGCCGGCTGAGCACGTCGCGGCCGATGGCGTCGGTGCCGAGCCAGTGCCCCACGCTGGGACGCTGGAGCGCCTCCGCGATGTTGGCGAGATCGTAGCGCATGGGCGCCAGGAGAGGAGCCAGCAGGGACGACACGAGGATCAGGAGGGACGCTCCGGCGCCGGCGACCCGCACCGGGTTGCGCATATACCGGCGCCAAGTCTCTCCCCAGAGGCCCCGCGACGCCCGCCGCGGGCCGGCGGTCATCGGCCGCGCGCCCCGACCCGGACCCGCGGGTCGATCACCACGTACAACAGATCACTCGCGAGATAGGTAAGGCTCCACAGGATGGCGACCAGCAGGACCGTGGCCATGATCATCGGATAGTCGCGCTGGAAAATGCTCGAGACGAAGAACTTGCCCAGCCCGGGAATCCGGAACGTGAACTCGATAAAGATAGAGCCGGTAAACAGATCAGGAACGAGAGGCCCCAGCAGAGTCACGATCGGAATGAGCGCATTGCGCAGCACGTGCCGCACGACGACGCGGGTGGGACTGAGACCCTTCGCCATCGCGGTGCGGACATAGTCGCCCGCCAATGCGTCGAGCACCGCCACCCGGGTGTAGCGGGCCACGATCGCGAGCGGCTGGAGGCTGTACGCGATGGCCGGCATGATGAGCAGACGGGCGTGCCCCCAGCCTCCCGTCGGCAGCCAGTGCAGGCGCACGCTGAGGATGACGATGAGCCAGATGGCGACGATGAAATTGGGGACCGTGGTGCCCAGCGTCGCGACGAAGGTGAGGAGGGTGTCGAGCCACGAATCGTGCCGCAGCGCCGCGAGGATGCCGAGGGCCAGGCCGAGCGTGAAGCTGAGCCCGACGACGATCGCGCCGAGCAGTAACGTGACCGGCCAGACACGGGCGAGGAG
>VBAN01000493.1 GCA_005882445.1 Candidatus Segetimicrobium genomatis
CGGGATGGCGATTTTCCCCACATCATGGAGGGGAGCGGCCCGACGGATGAGCATCACCTGATCCTGGGCCAGCCTCATCGCCCGGCCGAGAAACGCCGAGACCTGGCCCACCCGCTTCGTGTGCTCCCCGGTGTCATCGTCCCGGTATTCGGCGGCGAGCGCCATCCGTTCCAGCATCTCGATGTGGGCGTCTTCCAGGTCCCGGTGGGCCGCCTGCAGGTCCTCGTTGGCCTTTTGCAGGTCGTGCGTGCGCTCCTGCACCTTCACTTCCAGGATCTGATTCTGGTTCGCGAGCTCGAGGTGAAGCAGCCGGGTCTGGAGCAGGTTGTTGCTCCGGAGGAGGACCTCGGTCGTGTCGAAGGGCTTGCTCAGGAAGTCTTTGGCCCCGCCGGCCAGGGCGCGCTGTTTCGCCTCCGGGGTGACGTCGGCCGTGAGCACCAGGATCGGGAGGAACGCATCGGCCGGGAGCGTCTGCTTGAGGTCCTCCATCACCATGAACCCGTCCCGCTCCGGCATGTGGAGGTCGAGCAGGATCAGATCGGGCTCGAACTCGGTGATCAGGGCTTCGACCTCGCGCGGGTTGGTCGTGCTCTTGAAGTTCGTGTTGCCGGCAACCCACCTGAGCGTGCCCTCGAGGAAATGGACGTTGACTTCCTGGTCGTCGACAATCAGGATCCGGGCGGTCTTGATGGGGTCGACCTGCATCATCGGGTGACCTTTGCTCGACTCCTCGCTTCGATTGGCGTCCCTCATCCGGCTCTCACCCGCGTAAGATATTCCGCAACGATCTCCGGCAGAAGATTGGTGTTGATCGGCTTGGGGATATACCCATCGCAGCCGGCGCTCAGGGCCCGCTCCTCATCGCCCTTCATGGCGTACGCGGTAAGCGCCACCACGATGGCGTCACGGGTCGCGGGATCGGATTTGAGCCGCCGGGTCAGCTCGAGCCCGTCCATGCCGGGCAGCTGGATGTCCATGAGGATGAGGCGTGGACGGAACGTCTGCAGCAGCGCCACGGCCTCTTCGGCGTCTGCGGCCGTGCGGACATCGTACCCTTCGGTCGCCAGCAGGACCCGGACCAGCTTGAGGTTCACCGGGTTGTCGTCAACGATCAGGATAGGCGCACCGGCCACTGGGTTCCCTGAGCCCCCGGAGGGGGCACTCCTCGCGTCGATTGGCCGTCGCGCGCGGCCGGTGCGGCCCGTCACGGGGACACCGCCAGGCAGGCCTGCAATTCTTTCAGGAGCGGCTTGAGCGCCGTCAAGTCCGCCCCCGTCCAGACGATCACGGGGGTGCGGCTTCCGTTGTCGGTGCGGCGGAACCGGTCCAGAAACTCGAGGCCGTTCATTCCCGGCATCCGGAGGTCCAGCACCACCGCCCTGGGACGCTCCTTTGCCGCCGCCGCCAGGCCGCTCTCGCCGTCCGGCATGCACACCGGCCGGTATCCTATCTCGGCGAGGGCCGCCTCCATGATCTTCAGCGCCCCGAGGTCGTCGTCCACGACGAGGACGGCCCCGTCCCCATCCGGGCGGACTCCGATCCGCTGCAGAGCGGCCAGCAGCTCCTCGGACCGAACGGGCTTGACCAGGGCGCCGTCGGCCCGGTGGTCTGACAGCACTCCCTGGTCGGCCACCATCGTCACGACGATCACCGCTACGTTTTTGTTTCGCTCTTCGGCGCGGATCGCCTTGAGCACGTCCCACCCCTTCATGTCGGGGAGCAGCAGGTCGAGCGTGATCGCGCTGAAGGCCTTCTCCCGGCACCGGGCCACCGCCTCGCCGCCGCTCGCCGCCGCCTCGACGGCGTATCCCGCGCCGCCGAGCGTCTTCATCAGCCAGGCCCGCTCCCTCTGATCATCATCGATGATCAGGACCGCCGGGCCGGCCGCCGCCGGCGAAGCGGCAGGGCGCCCATCCGGCCGCGCGGCCGATCTCGCCGGGCTTTCCCGTTCCGCCCAGAACACCCGCGGCAGGACGGCGAAGAAGACGCTGCCGGTGCCCGGCGCGCTGCGCACGCCCACCTTGCCGTTCTGGGCCTCCACGATCCGCTTGGTCAGCGCCAGGCCCAGCCCTGTGCCCTGGTATTTCTTGGCCGCGCCGGCGTCGAGCTGCTGGAACTCGACGAAAAGCCGGCCCAGGTCTTCCGGCCGGATGCCGATGCCCGTGTCCTCGACCTCGATGCGATAGGTGTCGACCTCCTCCGGGCCCACCCGGACCGTCACCTGCCCCCCGTCCGGCGTGAACTTGAGCGCGTTCGACAGGTAGTTGTAGAGCAGCTGCTTGAGCTTCGCCGGGTCGCCCGTCACGCCGGTCAGCCCCGGATCGATCTCCATCTTGACCTGGATCCGCTTGGTGGCCGCCATGGTGCGCAGGCCGTCCCGCACCTCGCCGACCAGCTTGGCGAGATCCACCGGCTCCGGGTGGAACTCCATCCGGCCCGCCTCCACCCGCGCCAGATCCAGCACGTCGTTGATGAGCTGGAGCAGGTGCCGGGAACTGGTGAGGATGTCGCCGAGGTACTCCTTGTGCGGGTCGGAGACCGGCCCCACCTTGCCGCCGTGCATCAGCTCGGCGAAGCCGATGATCCCGTTGAGCGGCGTCCGCAGCTCGTGGGACATGTTCGCCAGGAACTCGCTCTTCAGCCGGTTGGCCTCCTGGACCCGGTGGTACTGCTCGACGAGCTCTTCGTTCTTCCGGCGCAGCTCCTCTTCCAGGGCCATCTGGGCCGTGATGTCCTTGGAGACCAGAAGGTAGCCGATCGGATCGCCGGACACGCCCCGGCGCAGCGTGATGGCCACCTGCGCCGTGAACTGCTCGCCGCTCTTGCGCATCCGCTGGAATTCGCCTTCGAACTTTCCGGTCGCGAGCGCCTGGGCCAGCGCCGCCTCGACCTTGCCGGACTCGACGTCTTCTTTGGTGTGGAGGATGCCGGAGTTTTGCTTCCCGACCATCTCCTCCGCGGCATAGCCGTAGTTCCGCCGCGCGCCTTCGTTCCAGGCCAGGACATTGCCGCCGAGGTCCATGGCGATGATCGAGTACTCGGTGGAGGACTCCAAGATATTGTTCAAGAACGCCGTCGTTTCGCTCCGCTCCTCATACTGCTGGG
>VBAN01000494.1 GCA_005882445.1 Candidatus Segetimicrobium genomatis
GCGCTTCTTTGGCGGCACCAACTTGTACTTTGGCGAGCTGAACAGGACGCGTCCCGCTCCTGAGGAGATGGATGGTCTGGTGTTCACGATCACGCCCCAGGTGCACGACAGCGACGATATGTCTCTGATGGAGAATTTCCGGGTCCAGGAGGATGCCGTTCTGACGGCACGCTCCTTCGCCGGCGAGGGCCGCGAGGTCGCGGTCAGCCCTGTGACCTTAAAGGCGCGTTTCAACCCCTTCGCCAACCGGCAACCGGCGGTCGATCCGACCCAGCTCCCGCTCCCGGTTGACTCCAGGCAGGCCTCGTTGTTCGGCGCGGCGTGGACCGTGGGAAGCCTCAAGTCCCTGATCGAAGGCGGGGCGGGGGCCGTGACCTACTATGAGACCACCGGCTGGCGTGGGCTGATAGAGAGCGTGTCGGGACCGCTGTTGCCGGCGCGCTTCCCTTCACAACCCGGGATGATCTTTCCGGTCTATTGGGTGTTCCGCGATCTGAACGGCTGGAGGAGCGCCACGGTGCTGTCCTGCGAGTCCTCCGAGCCCCAGCAGGTGACCGGCCTGGCCCTCCGTCATCAGGGGCGCACGCGCGTCCTGGTCGCGAACCTCACGCCCGATCCTCAGGACGTTTCGCTCATGCCGAGCCCGTTGGGTGACGAGGTGACGGTCAGCCTGATCGACCGGGGTTCCTATGACGTCGTCCCATCCGACGCGGCATCGGTTCGCAGGACCACGTCCCGTGTGTCGACCCGCGCCGGCCGGCTTCGGCTCGCGCTCAATCCCTACGCCGTGGCTTGCGTCGACGCCTAACCAGCCCTACGACTTCCGCGTACGTCCGGGAGGCTGATCACGGCGGTGAGGTTTTTCGAGACCGGACGTCGGGGCGGCTGGGGAGCAGGGGGAGGACGCCTTCCACGGTCTCCGCGAACTGGAGGAGGGCCAGATCCCTCGGTTCGATTCGGAGGCCGGCCTCCATGCACCGCACGAGTGTACGCCATTGGGAACCCACCAGGACGAGCGGTCGAGTCGCGATCGATTCCGTCTGGAACAGGTTCCAGGCCAGGGCGACTTCACCGAGCGTGCCCGGCCCCCCGGGGAGCGCGACGTACGCATCCGCTTCCATGAGGCGGCGAAGCCGTTCGAAGAGGTCCGGGGTCCCGATTTCCTCCGTGAGCCAGGGGTTCGCCCTGAGCCGGCTCGCCCAGCGGTCGACCGTGATCCCGATGACCGTTCCCCCGGCCTCGACGGCCCCCCGGCTCACCGCCGCCATTGCGCCGGCGTACCCCCCGGAACAGACGGCATAGCCGGCCTGGGGCCAGCAGGCGCCCCAACCGCCTGGCCTCCTCGTATCCAGGCTCGGCCTCCGTCAGCCGGGATGATCCATACACCGTCACCCGAGGTCCCATCGCGGTCTCCTCCCAGTCGGTGGTGCGGCGGATCTCCACGCGCCGCCATACCTTATTTCCAACAATCCTCCATGATATCTCCGATCGTAGTTTAACGATCGCAGGTCCTGGGTAACAACAGGGAAGGTTTGGTGATGGCAACGGGCTGCTCTGAGGCGGTTGGGGGCGTCCGGCGCTGTGAGTAAGTCCAATGGTAGCAGGCACGCGTCTCATGACAGTGCCCGCCTTCGGGCGCTGCGGCAGCCCCCCAGGGCGTTCAAGGCAGCGATGTTGGACCTCAGCCTTCGCGCAGATCCAGCGGCCCTTCACGAGGTTCGCCGGTCCGTCGTCGGGCTCACCGATCAGCTCGGGATCCACGGGGAGCGCGCCCAGGAGCTCCAGATGGCCGTTGGAGAAGCCCTGAGCAACGCCATCGCACACGCGTACGCCTCCACCCCTGGACTGATCCACCTCCGAGCCCGATGCATTGGTGCGGATTTGGTCGTCGAGGTGGAGGATCACGGCCGCTGGCAGCCCCGGCGCCCCGGGCGAAAGGGCTACGGCCTCCGCTTGATGCGCGCGCTCATGGATCACGTGCGAGTAAACTCCACCGCCGGCGGGACGACGGTCACCCTCAGGCTGGCGCTTCGAAACGGGCATCGGAAGAGCCGCTAGTCAGGGAGGAAGACGCGCAGATACAAGCAAACCCCGTCCGTACAGCCGTTCGCGCTCCACATCCTCTAGGAGTGACCGAAGTCTGCGGTTTCCCTTGCGCCAGTGATCAATCCAGGCGGAGGTGTCGATGAGGATCATGCTCCTCGGCCTGGCCTCCGCCGTGGGAACGACTTCAAACCCGGCTCAGTCGCTCCCAGTCTCGCCAGCCGCCGGGCACTTTCTCGGGCGATCAATGCCTGCAATCCCATGCGCACTAGCGCCGTTTT
>VBAN01000495.1 GCA_005882445.1 Candidatus Segetimicrobium genomatis
GGCCTCCTCTCCGGAGCCGTGATGACGGAGACGATCTTTGCCTGGCCCGGGCTCGGCCGCTACGCGTTCGAAGCGGCGGTGTCCAACGACTTTCCGTCGATCATGGGCGTGACCTTTGTGATCGCCCTGATGTATGTCCTGGCCAACCTGGCGGTCGACCTCCTGTATGGGGTGCTCGACCCGCAGATCCATTATGCGTAGCGGCGGCGCGGGCGCACGAGCGTGGCCGGCGGCATCGGGGGGACGGCAGGCTGATGCAGGATTTTAGAGCCGCCGCCCAGGCCATCGCGGTCGAGCCCCGCGTCCTTGCGCCGGTCCCCGCCGCGCGGATGAGCGACCGGCGCCGGCTCCTCCGCCGGGTGCTGCGGAAGCGCATGATGATCGCCGGGGCGATCGTCGTGGTGGTCTGGGTGCTCCTGGCAGCCCTGGCGCCCGCGATCTCGCCCTACGATCCGATCGAGCAGGATGTCTACCACCGGTTGGGGGCGCCTTCGGCGGCCCACTGGCTCGGGGTGGACGAGTTGGGCCGCGACGTCCTGAGCCGGGTGCTCTACGGGGGCCGGGTGTCGCTTCCGGTCGCGGCCGCCGTGGTCGCGGTCGCCGCCGTGTTCGGCACCCTCTTCGGCGGGCTCGCCGGGTTCGCCGGACAGTGGGTCGACGGGCTGGCCATGCGGCTCGTGGACATGGTGCTGGCCTTTCCGTCGTTGATCCTGGCCATGGCCATCGCCGCGGCGCTCGGCCCGAGCATCCAGAACTCGATGCTGGCCATGCTGCTGGTCTGGTGGCCGCCGTACGCCCGGCTGGCCCGCGGCCAGGTACTGGCCCTGCGGACGCGGGAGTATGTGATCGCCGCGCGCGGGCTGGGCCTGCCGGAGCACCGAATCCTGCTGCGTCACGTGCTGCCGAACGCCTTCGCCCCGCTCACGGTGATGATGACCATGGACTTCGGCACCGCGATCATCATCACGGCCGCGCTCAGCTTCCTCGGCCTGGGCGCCGTTCCGCCGACGCCGGAGTGGGGGTCCATGGTCGCCGAGGGCCGCGAACTGATTTCACAGTGGTGGATTTCGTCGTTTCCGGGCGTGGCCATCTTCA
>VBAN01000118.1:0-2270 GCA_005882445.1 Candidatus Segetimicrobium genomatis
GGAGAGCGCGAACCGCCCGGCAGGCGCAGTCTCCTCCTCCACCAACCGGACCAGCCGCTCCGCCGCGGCTTCGGGCCCCGGCAGATGGGACAGATCGATCCCAGGTTCGGCGTCCCGGTGCATCTGGGTGTTCATATCGCCCGGATCGACCGCGTAGACCCGGATCCCGCTCCCGGCCAGCTCCGCGGCCAGGGTCCGCGAGAGGTGCTCCAGCGCGGCCTTGCTGGCCCCGTACCCACCCCATCCCGGATAGGCCTGGATCCCCGCGTCCGAGGTGACGTTCACAATGACCCCGCGCCCCGCGGCCTGCATCGCGGGCAGGACCAGCTGGATGAGCCGCAGCGGGGCCGTCACGTTGATCCGGAAGACGCCGTCCAACGCCTCGGGGGAGAACCCCTCCAGGCGCGGCATCGGCGTTGGACCGAGCGAGGACGCGTTGTTGATCAGGAGATCGATCCGGCCGAAATGCCGCAGGCCTCGCGCCACCAACCGCTCCGCGTGGGACTCGCGGTGAGAATGAGCCGGACTCCCCGCTGCGCCAGCAGCCGGGCCACCTCCCGTCCGAGCCCGCGAGAGGCGCCCGTGATCAATGCGACCTGCTCGTTCAATGACATCTCTCCCTGCCTCCTTGAGCATGCGTCGCTCTCACGTTCAGTATGCGGCCCGCAGGCGGGAGGGGCATCGGACGGTGGATCGGGGAGGCGCCGGTCGAACGGGCACCCCAGCACCTGTCCGGATGGACAGGCGGGCAAAGCCCGGAGGCCGGCGGGATGCGGGGGCGGGGTGGGGCCGGAGCGGTTACTCTCCCTGCTCGGCGAGCCGGCGCGGGTCCTCGAAGAACCGCGCGGTGATCGCCCCGAAAAGCACGCCACCCACGTGGGCCATATAGGCCACGCCGCCCGTGGACATGTTGGTCACGGCACCGACGCTCACGAGTTGGGTGAGGAACCATAATCCGATCAATAGGAACGCCGGGACGAAGGTGACGGTGAAAAAGAACCCGATGAACAGGACCGTGCGAATGCGATCGCGAGGATACGTGATCAGGAAGGCGCCCATCACGGCCGCAATGGCCCCGCTCGCGCCGAGGGTGGGGACGGTGGAATCGGGACTGACCGCGACCTGCGCCAGCATCGCCGCCACCCCACCGGCCAGGTAGAACGCGAGGTACCGTCCGGGATTCATGGCGTCTTCGATTTCCGGTCCAAAGGCCCACAAGAACACCATGTTCCCGACAATGTGCGACCAGCCGCCGTGCATGAACATCGCCGTCAGGGCGGTAATCGGGTGGCGGCCGGCGACAACATCCGCGGGGACCAGTGACCACTGCCTGATAAAGTCGTCCCCCCCGATCAACTCCAGGACGAAGACCAGCGCGTTCACGACGATGATCAGCAGCGTGACGATCGGGAAGTGGATTGGACGTCGAGACACATCACCCAATGGGATCACGGCTTCCCCCCCACGAAGGTTTTCACCGCCAGCCCGCTACAGCAGCCCCCGCTCGGCGGCCACCGCGATGGCCTGGGCGCGGTTCTCGGCCCCGAGCTTATTGAAGATGGACGTCATGTGGAACTTCACGGTCCGCTCGGTGATCGCCAACTGCCGGGCGATCTGCTTGTTGGACAGACCCTGGGCGACGAGCCGCAGCACCTGCCGCTCCCGCCCGCTGAGGACGCCGGAACGCCGGAGGTCGCCGACCTGCGCGACGACGCGCGCGGCGACCCGGGGCGTCAGGTACGACCCGCCCTCGTGCACGGCGCGAATCGCCTGCGCGATCTCGGCGGCGGCGGCTCCCTTGAGGAGATACCCGCCGGCGCCCGCCCTGAGGGCGCCGAGGACCCGTTCTTCCGTATCGTACGCCGTGAGCACGAGCACCCGCGGGTGGCCGGCCGTGGCCCGGAGTTTCGGAATCGCCTCAACGCCGTTCGTCCCGGGCATCTCGAGATCGAGCAGGACGACGTCCGGGCGCGCTCTCTCGGCGGTGGCCACCGCTTCCTCCGCGGATCCGGCCGTTCCCACCACCCGAAAGTCCCGGTCGTCTCCAAGGACGGCGACCAATCCCTCGCGCACCACCGGGTGATCATCCACGATCAGGATGCGGATCACGGCGTCGTCTCCCGGAGGGGTACCGCGGCCACGATGCGCGTGCCCCGGCCCGGCCGGCTCTCCACCCGGAGGGAGCCGCCGAGGAGCCTCGCCCGCTCACGCATGCCCAGAATCCCGACGCCGTGTCTCCGGTCTGAATGGGGACGTCCCCCCGACGACGC
>VBAN01000118.1:2340-4426 GCA_005882445.1 Candidatus Segetimicrobium genomatis
GCCTCCACCCGCTCGGGCAGGGCGTCGAATGCGCCCGCAACCTCTGCTTGCCGTTGGCCCCCCTCCGGTTTGGAGCCCCCGGAGGGGGCAGGCCGGCGCGGCCCGGCTTCCGCGCGGACGTGCACCCTGACGCCGGTCTCGGAGGTGAAGCGGCGCCCCAGCGCGGTCAGGGCCTCGGCGAGCGGCTTCCCGGCGAGCGGCACCGCCCGGAGATCGAGGACCGATTGCCGGGCTTCCTCCAGGCTCTCCCGCGAGACCTCCAGCGCCCGCTCCAAGCGCTCTCGGGCCCGCCGCGGGCTACGCTCCAGCTGTGCCAGGGCGCCCTCCAGGTGCAGCGCGATCGCGGTCAACCCCTGCGCCAGCGTATCGTGTATCTCTCTGGCGATCCGGGCGCGCTCCTCCGTGCGGGCCAGCCGCGCGCTCTCTTCCGCCAGGCGCGCCCGTTCGATGGCGATGCCCACCTGATAGGCGATCGTCGACAGAAGCCGCAGCTCGCCGGCGGACATCCGGCGCCACGACGGCCCGGTCAGGTTCATGATGCCGAGGGGCTTCTTCTGGAAGTACAGAGGAATGCTGGCATGGTACCGCAGGCCGTGCGTCAGGTGGACGGCTTTTTTCTTGACGGCGGGCCGCAGGCGGCTGCACTCGATGACGTCGATGTTCTTGGGGGTGAGCTCCCCGGCGTTGAACTCCTCGATGCACCAGCAGGAGTGCCCGGTCATGCGCACCGGCTCGTGGAGGTATGGGGGAAGATTCTGAACGGCCGCGCTGTAGAACTGCTGAGTCTCAGGATCGAGCAACCAGACCCACCCGGTGCGCAGACCGAGGAGGCTGGCCACGAGGGTGAGGGTGCGCTCCAAGGCCTGCCGGACGTCCGGCGAGCTGTTCAGGGCTTCGGCGACGGCGTTTAGGACCCTGAGCTCGTCCGGCCGGCGGAGCACGACGGCGCCGGCCCTGCGGCCTGCCCCGGAGCCCGGCCTCGACGGCCGCCCGTTCCCTACCGTCCCCATGCTTGATGTGGACCTCCACCCAAAGTGTAGAGCCGGACGTGCCGGGCGCCGCGGAGAACGTGAGAGGTCTTCGATTGGTCGTTCGGACAGAGCGCGGGCGCGACCTGCCGGGCGCTGCGGGGAATACCAAAAATCCGGGTGTCGTTGAGGTGATGGACAGTTAATGGAGGTAGGTGAACGTGCGCACCTTAGAGACGCTCTCTGCGATCGACAAGGAACAGCAGGCGGCGCCGGCGGCGGGCGCCGATGACACGCCGCTTCTCGACGCCTATTCGCAGGCTGTGATCGGAGCCGTGCAGCGGGTCGGGCCGGCGGTCGTCAGCCTGGCGGTGGCCATGCCCGCCCCCGAGCGGCTGCAGCGCCGCGGGCTGCCGGAAGTCCAGGGCGCGGGCAGCGGGGTGATCATCGCGCCGGACGGATATGTCCTCACCAACAGCCACGTGGTGCACGCCGCCCGCCGGATGGAGGCCCGCCTGCAGGACGGGCGGACTGTGGCGGCCCAACTCGTCGGCGACGATCCACACAGCGACCTGGCCGTGATCCGCGTGTCCGACGGGGGCCTTCCCGTGGCCGATCTCGGTGATTCCTCGCGGCTGCGGGTCGGGCAGCTCGTCGTGGCCGTGGGAAACCCTCTGGGGTTCCAGGCAACGGTCACCGCGGGCGTCATCAGCGCGCTCGGCCGGACGCTGCGGGCAGAAAACGGAAGGCTGATCGAGAACATCATCCAGACCGACGCGGCGCTCAACCCCGGCAACTCGGGCGGCCCGCTGGCCGACTCCCGGGGAACCGTCATCGGAATCAACACCGCGGTGATCGCCGGATTCCAGGGCATCTGTTTTGCGATCCCGGTCAACACGGCAAAGTGGGTCGCCGCCCAGCTGATTCGCGAGGGCCGCGTGCGGCGGGCGTACCTCGGGATCCTGGCGCAGGTGGTGACGCTGGATCGCCGCATCGCGGTTGCCTACCACATCGAGGCGCCGACGGCGGTGCGGGTGAGCGAGGTGAACCCCGATACGGCGGCGGCCCGGGCGGGGATTCAGGCAGGCGATCTGATCATCAAGATCGGGGAGACCCCG
>VBAN01000118.1:4526-4842 GCA_005882445.1 Candidatus Segetimicrobium genomatis
AATTACCACGCTCGACCTGAGCCCAACCGAGCTTCCGGTAGAAGGCTGACCGCCCTCTTCAAGCGTCATGCCGGCGGCCTTGGCCCGCCGGGACGGTGCGCGCGGCTCGGCGGGCGCCCATGGGGCGAGGTGGCGTCCGGCGCGAGACCTGATGGGATGCCGGGCGCCGGTGAAGGTTGACCCCCCGAGGGGCCAGCCAGCCGTGCGCCCAGCGCTCAATGCGCTCAACGACACCCCCGAGCGCCTTGCCCTTCTCCGTCAGCGCATAACTCACGCGGATGGGGACGCCGGTATCGACCCCCCTCACCAGGACCCC
>VBAN01000496.1 GCA_005882445.1 Candidatus Segetimicrobium genomatis
CCCTTCCTCGAGATAGGCCTGGCCGGTGCCGATCGCGGGAACGGTCACACCCACCTGCGCCGCCGCTTCCACGATCGCATCCAGGCTCACCTGCGCCGGATCGCGGATGGCGAGCTCCACTCCCGCGTAGCCCAGGCCGGCCAGATGGCGGATCGATGACGCCAGATCGCGCCCCTGGGCGACCGCGGCGAAGCGGGTCGGCGATGCCGAGATGGTGTAGGCGAGCTTCACCCGTTACATCACGGGGGATAGCCGAGGCTGTAGATGCTCTTGCCGCCCTTCCGCGGTCCCTTGAGCACCGCCTGCAGCTCCTTGGGGTCGCGCTCCGTGACCATCTCGACCGGCGGGAGCTTGCCGGGCGGAAACGCCTTGTGCACGTCGGTCACCAGGCGCTCCAGATAGTCGAGGAGCTGCGGCACGCCGCCCACCGCCTTCTCCGCGCGGGCGATGCTGCTGCGCCCGACCACGCCCTCGATGTAGGCCTTGACCTCGATCGGACCCGCTCCAACCTGGCTGTACCAGTTGATCGGGCGGTTCAGGAGGTTCCCGGCCTTATCGACGTGATCGCCCGGCAGGAAGCCGACGACTTTGTTGTCCGGCGCATACTTCATGTCCAGTAATTCGGGGAACAGGGCCAGCGACCAGGAGGTCTCCACCTCGTCCGCGTGGATGAACGGGGTCTCGTATGTCCCGCCCTCGCTCGTGAGCTTGAAATGATCCCGGATGGGATGGTACCAGTTGACCAGCAGGAGCAGGCTGGGCACGCGGTAGCGTTTCGCAAACTGGTGCATGGCGGTGGGGATCACGTACTCCTGCCCGTGGCCGTTGAGCAGGATCTGCTTGCGGAATCCCATGTTCCAGAACCCCGCGATCATCGCGCGGACGTAGCCGGTGAAGATTTCCTCCGGGATCACCACGGTGCCGGGCATGCCCAAATGGTGATAGGGGTGCGACCCGTACCAGACCGGCTGGGCCACCGTGCAGCCGGTCCGGGCGGCGACCTCCTCGGCCATGCGGCAGACCAGGAAGACGTCCTCCCCGAGCGGGGCATGGGCTCCGTGCGCCTCCGTCGCCCCGAGCGGGACGAGCAGGATATCGTTCTTCTTCATCCGCTCGTCGACTTCGTGCCCGGTCATGTTCTGGAGGTACACGCCGGTCCGCTTGTCCATGTGGCCGCCCCGCGGCGGGATCGTCCATCTGCCTGCCCTGGCCGGTGCCGCCTTTCCCGCCCCCGCTGCCTTCGCCATGCCCACTCCTCCTTTGCGTAATCCGATCCGCGCCGGGCTCACTGCCCCTGCGCGATCTCGAGTGAGAAACAGCCGTTCAATGAGGACGCGCACCCCCTCCTGCTCGGGCGGCGGACAGGTCGTGCCGGCCGCCTCGAGGAGCTCCGGCGGGCTCCCCTCCACCGCCACCCCCAACCCCGCCGTCTGCAGCATGGTGAGATCGTTCATCGCATCGCCCACGGCGACGACACGGGCAGGCGGGATGCGCACGATCCTGGACATCTCCCGCAGCGCGACCCCCTTGCTGACGCCGGGCGGGAGGATCTCGAGATAATCCTGCTGCGAAAACACCTGGTTGATCGGCGGGCCTGGGAGATCGGCGAGCGCCCGGCTGAGACGCTCCAGGTCCGGCCGGTTGCCCACGATGAGGAACTTCATCGGCGGCTCGGTCAGCAGCCGGGCAAAATCGGCGGCGATGTCGACCGCCAGCCGGTCCCGGCCGGCGTAGAGATCGACGAACGGCGTCCGCCGCTCCGCGAACACCTTATTGAAGATGTAGACCAGCGGCGACGTCTCGGGGAAGCGGCGCAGCACCGGCAGGACCCGCCGGGAGGCCTTCAAGGGCAGCGGACGAGACC
>VBAN01000119.1:0-680 GCA_005882445.1 Candidatus Segetimicrobium genomatis
CCAGGGATACGCCGGGTCCCCCCAAGCCGCGCTCACCAGGCTCCAGTACGACCTCTACTACATCAAACACCAGTCGCTCTGGCTTGATACGCTGATCATGTTGAAGACCATCATGCATGCGATCACGTTGAGGGGACGGTAGGATCGCTGGCGGCGGGGTTCTCCCTATGGCTCCCCCGCATCGATCCTGAAGGGCAACGGGTTTGGAAATCCTCGTCGTCCAGCCGACCGGCGATAAGATGGGGCACCACGGGATCTTCACCGTGAAGTTGTCCCAGGCGCTGGCGAAGATGGGGCACGCGGTCACGGTCTGCACGAACTCCGGATCGAACTGGTCGGCGGCGGCCGGTTGTCATTCGAGCGATTCGATCGGGCGCTCAACCGCCGCCCCCTGGTGCATTACTGGGGATACTATCGCAACAGTTACCGGGTGACATCCGCGGCCCTGGCGGTCTGTCGGTCGCACGCCTTCGATGTCGTCTACATGACCGATGTGGAGTTCTTGACGGCCAGCCTCATCCTCAAGGCGCATCGCGGTGTTCTTCCGCCGATCGTCATGGAGGTCAGCGCCGCGAACTTTTCGTTCCGCGATTATCCGGGGTCGGCGTGGAGGAAATGCTACAAGGTGTTCCAGCGGGAGGTCTTCCGGACGACGTTGGGCAGGGAGATCGCGGCCTGCG
>VBAN01000119.1:876-2089 GCA_005882445.1 Candidatus Segetimicrobium genomatis
CAGGCCATCGCGCGGCTGCCCGGCCTGGAGTTCCGCGTCGTGATCGCCGGGCATCCGCTGGAGTATACGACCGAGCGGGTCCGTGCGCTCGTGCGCGAGGCAGGCGTCGAGCACAAGGTGGTGCTCCGGCTCGGATTCGTCGACGAGGCCGACGTCCCGGCCTACTTCTTCGCTGCTGATGCGCTCGTGCTGCCGTACGGCGGAACGTACCGTGGAGGAAGCGGTCCCCTGATGAAGGGGGCGTGCACCTACGGGCGTCCGGTCATCGCGAGCGATGTCTCGGAGATGGGTCCGCTCGTGAAACGGCATGGGCTCGGCCTAGTCACCGCTCCCGACGATCCGGGTTCGCTGGCCGAAGGCCTCGAGACGTTCCTCGCGATGAGCCAAGCGGCCCGGGATCAGATGGGCGGGCGAGCGCAGGCGCTCGCCCGCGCCAACACCTGGGAGGCCATGGCCGAGCGCTTCAGCCGGCTGTTCGAGTCGACCATCAGGCCGGCGGGCCGGGCCGCGCGCTAGAGGAGCGGCGTCTCATGAGCCTGGCCGGGCGCTTCAAGCACGCGCTGCTCGTCAACCGGACCTGGAAGCAGATCGTCTTAAAAAACATGGTGTGGGCGACGCTGGCCGAGGCGATCGTGCGCGGCCTGTTTGCCTTCGCTTACTCCTTTGCCTCGATGTTCGACGTAGTGTACGATTCGGGGCTGGCGCTCACGACCACACGGGAACTCGCGGCGGCCGGCCGGAACGAGAAGTTGCTGCCGGACATCCTGCTCATGAAGGTGGCCTTGGGCGCGGTGGGGATGAGCGCCCTCGGGCTGGGGATGGTCCTCATTACCCGCGATCAGGCGACGCGAGTATCGATCGTGGTGCTCGGCATTGCGTTCTTCGTCCTCGAGATGGTTAACTTCGCGTTCCCAGTATTCCGGGCGCGGCAGCGGATGGAGTACGAATTCCTCTTGCGGACCGCGCAGGCGGTCTTCCTGCTGTCGGCGGTAGGTATGGTCGCATGGAGGGCGCCGACCGTGCTCAATGTCAGCTACGCCTACCTCGTGTCGGGGCTCATGACCCTGGGACTGGCCGTGGCCGTCATGCCGGGAGGCCTGTGGCAGATCCGGCGCCGGATCCGCGGGGAGGTGTGGGTGAAGCTGCTGCGCATCGCGCTGCCCCTGGCGCTCGCCGGTGGAGCGACCACCATCTACATGAATGTGGACTCGGT
>VBAN01000497.1 GCA_005882445.1 Candidatus Segetimicrobium genomatis
CTCCTTGAGGTCGCCGGGGATCAGCGTGCACCAGTGGTGCCCGTTATTCATCGCGATGCCGGTGCGCCCGATCACGACGCCGGATCCATACGAGGACCCCAGGGTCTGCGTAATATTGACGGCCAACCCGCTCTCATCCGCGGCCGCCAGGTGCGTGGTCGACCGCTCGGGGGCCTTGCGGGCCCGCCGGATCCTGCCGCCGCGGCGCCGGGCGGCGATGCGGCGCCGAGCGCCGGTGCGATCGGCGCGGTCGCTCCGGGCGCTTCGCGCATGCCGTGACCGTCCCCGCACCCCCTCCAGCCGGCGGGTGACCTCGGCCCGCAGTTCGTGGATGCGTTCGTCGCTCAGCATCCATACCAGCGGCACCTCGACAAACAGCGGATCCGCGACGTGCGCCGCCGCATCCATCCGGGCGAGCCGGATCGCCTCCGCCACCAGCGCCACGTAGTCCGGGCCGAGGTGCTCCAGGTCGTCCAGGTCGAACGCCTCGAGAATGCGCAGCGTCTGGAGAATCTGCACCGCGCTGCTGGGCGGCGGGGTCGTTCGGAGCTCGTAGTCCCGGTACATGGCCCGCAGGGGCGGTTCCCACTTGAGCGTCTCGGGATAGCGGCGCAGGTCGTCGTCGGTGATCAACCCGCCGTGCTCGGACAGGTAGGTCGCGATCGTCCGCCCCAGGGCGCCGTCATAGAAGGCCATCCAGCCGTCCCCGGCGAGCGTCCGGAGGGTGGCCGCCAGGCCGGGCTGGCGGAGCGTCTGGCCGGCTTCATAGGGCCGGCCATCGTTGAGGTAGGTCCGCGCGGCGTCTGGGTGCGGCCTCAGCCGATCGACCGCCTGGGCCGAGCGCTCGAAGTCGAACCGCGTGACCGGAGCCCCCCCGTCGGCGAGCTCAATCGCCGGCTCGAGCACCTGCGCGATCGGCAGGCGGCCGAACTCCCCGTGCAGGCGCGCCCATCCCGCGACGATCCCGGGCACCATCGGCGCCATCGGGCCGATATCCTGGGTCTCCTCCGTGAACATCTCCGCGCGCGCGTGGTCCGGGGAACGCCCCATGAAGTTCAGCGTGCGGGTCTCACCGCCCGGCAGCGTGATCACGGCGATGCCGATCCCGCCGAGCCCGGAGAAGTAGGGTTCCACGACCGTGACGGCCGCGGCGGTCGCGACCACCGCGTCGACGGCATTGCCTCCGGCGGCCAGCATCCGAAGCCCGGCCTGCGTCGCGAGCGGATTGGCCGATGCGACCATCCCCCGGCGCCCCAGCGCGGCAGGGCGGACGCCGAACTCAGATGCTCCTCCCGCGTATGCCACAACCCACCCCCCCATAAAAGGCCGCAGGGCCGAGCCTGAGCCCTCCCGGCCCACGCCGGAGCCCCCTAAGTGCCGAACGTTGACGCTGCGGGGGGTTCTACGCCCCCAGGTCGATTCCTCCGCAGTCGTGCGGAGGAGTGTCGAAGAGATTTTCTGGGAAAATTGACACATCTTGGCTTTCCAGGGATAATAGGGGGTTGGAAGGCGTCTCTATATCGGTCCGTGCCCCCCTGCCCAAGGGTGGGTGTCCCCACATGCCGGCCCATGCGGCTGCCACACGCACGAGGGCGTGGACCGTTAGAGGAGTGACGGTATGCCGGCGACATTGATCGTGGCGAACCTTCGCTCCGGCGGCGGGCGGGCGCGCGACGTCCTGCCTCTGGTCACCAGCGCGTTCAAGCGCCACGGTCGGGAGTACGAGTTGATTATCGCACCGACCGGGGAGGCCACCGCCCCGATGCTGTCGGAATTCCTCGCCGCCGCGCGGACCTCGTTCGACCAGGTGGCCGTCATCGGCGGGGACGGGACGCTCAACGGGGCCGTCAACGGGATCCTGACGAGCGGCGTGAACCTGACGCTCGGCATCATCCCCTGCGGCACCGGGAACGAGATCATCCGCGCGCTCGGCATCCCCCGGGATCCGGAGCGGGCCGTGGACGTGCTCCTCGCCGGCCAGGTCTGCCCGATCGACGTCGGCAAGGTCAACAACCGGTACTTCCTTAATATCTTCGGCCTGGGGTACGACGTCCAGGTCGTCAAGATGGTGAACACCCTCCGGGCCCGGTACCGGCTGGCCCGCAACCGGTCGGTCTACTACGTTGCCGCCCTGCTCCTGCTGTCGAGCGGATTCGACCCCTTCCAGGCGCGGGTCCAGGTCGGGGAGCGGGTGTTCAACGGACGGGCCGTCCTGATCGCCGCGGCGAACGGCCGGATGTACGGCGAGCGGCTGCTGGCGCTGCCCGCCCCGAGCCTGTCGGACGGGCTGCTGGACCTCTACCTCCTCGAAGAACTGCACTCGCGGACCATCCGCAAGACCGCCCGCCTGCTGCGCCGCCTCCCGGTCCCAGAGCTCAGCGTCGAGCGCTGCTCGTCGGTGCGGATTCAGCTCGACCAGCGGCGCGAGGCCCAGGTGGACGGCAGCCTGCTCGGCCCGGCCCAGACCTACGACCTCTCGCTGCTGCCGCGCCGGATCTCGGTCATCCACCCGGCGCCGTCCGTGCTGACGGGCGACGCGCCCAGGACAGAGACGGGCGCGGAGCGCCGGTAGGCGGGATGCTCCTCTCGATCCTCTCGTGCAACTACGGCGGGGGCCACCGCCGGGTCGGCGAAGCGATCGCCGAGGAATGGGAGGCGCGGACCGGGGGCCGCGCGGAGGTCGTCGACTACTTCGCCCGGTTCGTTCACCCCGTGTTCGACGCCATCACCAAATTCTCGTACATCCAGAGTGTCCGCCGGGCGCCGATCATGTACGGGATGTTCTACAAGGCCACCGGGGAAATCCGGCCCGACTCGCCCGTGCAGCGGGCGATCAACCGGATGGGGCTGGAGCGGCTGGACCGCTACCTCAAGGCGGAGCGGCCGGACGTCGTCTGCTGCGTCCACTGCACGCCGGCCGGCACGATGTCCGACCTCAAGATCGCCGGGCGCGGCGAGGTCCCCTGCCTCACCATCATCACCGACTACGTCACCCACAGCCAGTGGATCCACCCGGGCGTGGACGAATACAGCGTGCCCGCCGCGGAGGTCAGGGACGGGCTGCTCGCCCGCGGCATCCCGGCGCACCGGATCACGGTCACGGGCCTCCCCATCGAACGCAAGTTCCTCCGCACGCTGGACCGCGCGGCCATCGCGCGGCGGCTCGATCTCGCCCCCGACCGGCCGGTGATCCTCGTGATGGCCGGCGCCTACGCCATGCTCGGCGGCGTCGGGGACGTGGCCCGCGTGCTCGCCCGCTTCCCGCGGCCGCTCCAAGCCCTCGTCGTCTGCGGGCACGACCGCCGGCTCGCGGACCAGGTGCGCGCGCGCATGGCCGGTTCGCCCCACCCCTTCCACGTCTTCGAGTACGTGGACAACGTCGAGGAGCTGATGGCGGCCAGCGACCTGCTGATCACAAAGGCCGGCGGGGTGACGGTGAGCGAGGCGATGGTGCTGCGGCTGCCGATGCTGATCTACCGGCCCATCCCCGGGCAAGAAGAGGGCAATACCAAGTATCTGCTCGACCACGGCGCCGCCCTCGCCCCGAAGACCCCGGAGATGCTGCACAGCATGCTCGAGACGCTCCTCGCCGACCCGGCGCGTCTCGCCGCGATGAAGCAGGCCGCGGAGGAGCTGGCGCGGCCCGGCGCCACCCAGCAGGTCGTCGCCCACCTCACTCAGCTTGCGGGGACGAGCCCCAGGCCCGCCCCCCAGAGGACGCTCGCCACCTCCATCCCGCGGACTTGAAATCTCAGAGAGAAATCGGGCTCCTCGCCATCTCGGTCGGCCTCGTCGAGTTCGTCCATGGGGCGCTCTTGTTCGTGCTCCTGCCGACGCTGGTGGCCACACGGCTCGGCTGGCCGATGGGCACGATCGGCGCCGCCGTCGCGGTCTATTTCTTCGCCGAGGTGGCGGTCAAGCTGGTCTCCGGGTGGCTCGTCGACCGCATCGGTGCGCGGCGGATGCTGCTGGTGGGACTCTGGATCTACGCGGCCGCGTTCGCCGGCCTCGTCGCCTCGCGTCACACCTGGCAGGTGTTCCTCGCCCTCGCCGCGATGGGCGCGGGCGCGTCTCCCCTGTGGCCCGCCGCGCTGACCCGCCTGACGCGCAGCGCGGGTCCCGAAGTCGGCGAAGCGCTGGGCCACCTGTTCTCGCTGTGGATCCTGGGCGCGGGGCTGGGGATCGGCACCGCCACGCTGCTGAGCCGGACGAACCATCCCGTATCGCTCAAGGTCTTCATCCTCCCGCTCCTCGCCGCCCCGGTCCTCGCGTTCCGCCTCGCCGCGGATCCCGCCGGCACGGGCGCCACCGGCGGCCCGCGCGTCGGCGAGCTGCTGCGCCTGGTCAGCAGTTCACTCACGCAGCTGTTCTCCAGCCTGATCCCCCAGATCATCGCGGCCGGCGTGCTCATCCCGATCATCGTCCCCTACCTCCTGACGGTGCGCGGCCTCGACGAACGCGAGCTGCTCGTCCTGATGGTGCTCGTGTTGGGCACGGGGCTGCTCCTGCTGGCCCCCGCGGGACGAATCGGGGACCGGCTGGGGCGCCGCCTGACGTACGGGCTCGGCCTGGCGACCGTCGCGCTCTTGTTGATCGCGGTCCCCTTCTGCCGCCCCCTCTGGCTGCTCGCGCTCGACTTTCTGGGGATCGGCATCGGCTACGCGTTCGTCCTCCCGGCCTGGAACAGTATTCTGCTGCGCCTCCTGCCCGAGGACGTGCGCGGCGCCGGCCTCGGGATTCTGATGACCGTCGAGGGCATGGGTGGGGTGATCGGCCCGCTGGTAGGCGGGCTCCTCTGGCAGATTGCGAACCCGACCGCGCCGTTCTTCCTGAGCGGCGGGCTGCTGCTGCTCGCCTCCGGAGCGGCGACCCGGTGGCGCACGGACGTCGTGGAGGGGTAATGCAGGGCCTGCGGGCCGGCGTGCGGACCGGGCTCACCGCGGCCGCCGGCGTGCTCGGAGGGGCCGCGGCGTACACGCTCGGGACGCAGGTGATGGCGGGCGCGATCCGCGTGGGAGTCATCAAGCGCGGGCCGGCCTGTCCGATGGTCGCCCTGACGTTCGACGACGGCCCGGACCCCACGTACACACCGCTGATCCTCGACACACTCGCCGCCTCCGGCATCCAGGCGACGTTCTTCATGGTCGGCCGCCAGGTCGACGCCTTCCCCGAGGTGGCGCAGGCGGTGGCGCGGGCCGGGCACGATCTCGGCAACCACACCTACGGGCACCGCCACCTTTGGACCCTGGCTCCGCGGGAAGCGGCCGAAGAAGTCGAACGGGGGGCCGCGGCGGTGGCCGAGGCCACCGGGATCCATCCCCGCTACTTCCGGCCGCCCTGGGGGATGTTCAACTGGACCGCGTACGTCCGGGCGGGGCAGCTGGGGGAGGAGCGCATCCTGTGGTCCGTCCGGCCCGAGGGGTGGCTCAAGGGGGTGAGCGCGGGCGAGATGGCCGCGCGCGTCATCCGGTGGGCCCATCCCGGAGCGATCGTGGACCTGCACGACCGGGGCGGGCATCCCACGACCCCGCGCGCGACCTGGGCCGCGCTCCCCGGGATGATCGCCGGGCTGCGCGCCCAGGGCTACAGGGCCGTGCCGCTGCGGACGCTGCTCGGCGAAGGCCGCTAACCGAGCCGGCTGAGCCGCGATCCCCGCCGGCGACGCAGCGGCGCGAGGCCGAACAGCACGGTGCCGAACAGCAGGAGCGTTCCGGGCTCGGGAACCGACGCCGCCGGATCCCATCCGAGCGCGTTCATCTCGGTAATGTCGACCGGGGTGATGATGCCTTTCTCGCCGGGGGCAAGGCCGGCGTTGAACGAATCACCCGATGGCCCGCTGGTCACCCAGTCGGAGGTGTCGGAGGCATCGTCGAACGTGTGCAGACCCGTGGCGCCGCCATCGATCGAGAAGCAGCTTTTGACGGGGTCCGGGTTGAGGGTACCGGGGGCGCAAGGATAGTATTTGTAGAAATCGAGGATCATGAGGAAATTCGGACCGCCCAAACCGTCGTCGGCCCGCCCCAATGCGTGCGAGACCTCGTGTTCGATCACCGACGTAAAGTCGAACTTACCGGCGCCGGGCTGCCCTCCGGTGAAATCCCAGTCGTTCCTGACCGCTGCGCCGACAT
>VBAN01000498.1 GCA_005882445.1 Candidatus Segetimicrobium genomatis
ACATCGTCGCCCCCACCAGCACTGGGAATAACAGCAGGACGAGCTGCTCGGGATGGCCCGCGCCAACGGCGGACAACACCTGACCGAGGTTCGGCGCCTGGTCGAGACGCATCCAGGGAATCCCGAAGACGGCCGCGGTCCCGAAGAGACCCTTGGTGTACAACAGCCGCCAGAGGGCGATGAACACCGGCATCTGGACGAGCATCGGGAGGCATCCCATCATCGGGTTGAGGTTGTGCGCCCGGTAGAGCGCCATCATTTCCTGGTTGAGGGCCTTCGGGTCATCCTTGTACTTCCGCCGGAGGGCTTCCATGTGCGGCGCGATCACCTGCATCCCCTTCATCGACCGCAGCTGCGTTCTGGTGAGCGGGTGCAGCGCGAGCTTGACGACCAGGGTCAGCAGAACGATCGCGAGGGTGTAGTCGTGCGCAAACCCATAAAAGAACCGCAGCACGTCGTGCAGCGCGTCGGCAATCCCGCTAAGCAGCCCGTTCAGCGCACCCACTCACCGAGCCTCCTTGGACCTCACGGCACCGGGTCATGGCCGCCGGGGTGAAACGGATGACAGCGAAAGAGCCTCCTCAGGGCCAGCCATCCGCCTCGCACCAGCCCGTGCCGCTCGACCGCCTGGGCCGCGTACTCGGAACACGATGGAAAGAACCGGCATGCCGGAGGCGTATAGGGGGAGATCCACCGCTGGTAGAACCGGATCAGAACCAGCCCTGCCGCTTCACCCATTCGCGTCAATGGCGCCCTCCGCCAGGACCCCGCCGGCGCCGCACAGGGCTTCGATCTCCGAAACGATCTCCACGAACGGGGCGGTGAGCGCCTGCTGGCGCGCGACAAGCACGATGTCCCCCCGATCACCAAGGCGGCCTTCCAGTCGCCTGAGGGCCTCTCGCAACCTCCGTTTGGCCCGGTTGCGCGCGACCGCGCCGCCAAATCGCCGCCCCACAGTGATCCCGACCCGGCGCAGCTCCTCCGTCGGGCGAACGTAGAGCACCAGGTTTGTCCCTGGGAACCGGCGGCCCTCCCGATAGACTCTCGAGAACACAATGGGTTGGAAACGCGGCGACCGGGCCGCCTGAGCGCCGTCGGGGCGCCCGCGACCGTTCACACCACCAGAGGTTGGGCTTCGCAACCCCCTAAGAAGACGCGAGGCGGTACCGTCCTCTTGCCCGCCGCCGCCTGAGCACGTTTCTCCCGCCCGGGGTGCGCATTCTGACGCGGAACCCGTGTACTTTGCTCCGATGGCGCCTGCTTGGCTGGAAAGTCCGCTTCACCTGGCCGTCCCCCCTCTGTCACACCCGGTCGAGCTACCCGCGCCGGAGAGGACCGGGCCGGCAGTTCTCCTCACTATATCACAGGATCGCGGCGTCATTCAACGCGCCGGGCCTTTACAGGCCCGTTGCCTTCATACGTCCGGCCGAAATGATCCCTCGTACCGGCGTCATTCACCTCTGTGGATAACCTGGTGATAACTATCGGAGTTATCAAGATCCCGTCCGAGGTCTTACACCGGCGAGGAGCCCAAGCTCAGCTGGAAAACCGGCCGAGGAGAAATTTCTCCGATGATTGGAGGAGATTCCTCGAGTTATCAACAATCTTTTCCACACCTGTGGATAACCTGGCCGAACCCAAATAATCTCTATATCTACGGGCTCCCGCTCGCCCCCCCACAGGATCGTCACCGGGGAAATTCGGAGTCAGGGGATGATCATCTTTCCACAACGGTGACCATCCGCCGGCACGTCAGCGACAGGCGAAAAAACTCTGCGGCCCCAGCCGCGCGGGCAGGAAGGGCGCTCCGCGCAGGCCAATACCCGGGCTGCACATACCGGAGAGACAACCATGCAGGACTTCTTCCTGCGCCTGATATCGAAGGCCAAGGGGACGCCGGAGGAAGCAGGACAGGCACCCGAAGTCCGCGTCGCCGTGTACGATTCGCTCCTGTCGCCGCCGCAAATCGTCTCCCTCTCCGCGGAGGATTTCAACGAACTTGTTGGAGAGCTCGCCTCACGAACCCACGCCTTTGCCCGCGAGCGCGGGGGACGGATTCCTTTCGTCGTGATCAGGGAAATCATGGAGAACCTGATCCATGCGTTCTTCCAGGATGCCGTCGTCACCATCATGGACAACGGCAACACCATCCGCATCTCCGACCACGGCCCAGGCATCAAGGACAAAGAGCGCGCCTTCCTTCCCGGGTTCACGACCGCGACGCGCGACATGCGCCAGTTCATCAAAGGCGTGGGCTCCGGTCTCCCGGTCGCGCGCGAGCAGCTGGCGTTTCTCGGCGGCGCGATCTCGATCGAGGACAACCTGGAACGAGGCACGGTGGTCACCCTGCAGGTGGGCCCACCCCAGCCGGTCGTCCGGCGCGCACCGCAGCCGGCCGCCGCGCCCGAGCTGGCGCCGGCCCCGCCGCGCATCACCCCCCGGCAGCGAAAGGTCCTCTTGCTCATCAACGAGCTGGGATCCGCCGGACCGTCATCGATTGCCAAGGAACTCAGCATGAGTCCCAGCACCGCCTACCGCGAGCTCTACGCCCTCGAGACTCTGCAATTGGTGGCGACCCGAGGTCCCGGCAAGCGCACCCTGACGGAAGAAGGCATCGCGTACCTCGACACCGTGTTTGAGCCCTAGTGCCCGGCGACCCGGCCGGGCCAGAACGGGAGGCGCGCATGGAGTCCGAGAACCTCGCCGCCAGCCAGGTCTGGCGGCAAGCTCTGCCCAGGATCGAGCGGCAGCTCAGCAAGCCGAGCTTCGAAACGTTTCTGAAAGCAATGCGCCCGATGGCGCTCGACCAGGGGATCTTCGTGTTCTCGGTCCCCAGCCTGTTCGCGAAGGAGTGGGTCGAAGGCCGCTACCGGAGGCTCATCCTCGATACGCTCGAAGAGGTGCTCACCCACGGGGTGGATGTGCAGTTTGTCATCGCCGATAGCGAGCCGCAGCCGGCCGCAACGCCCGGAGCGGCCGCCCCGCACAATCCGGCGGTCACCCGTCCGCTCCCGTCCGACACCCTCATCAACGGCAAGTATACGTTCGACACCTTCGTCATCGGCAACGGCAACCGCTTCGCGCACGCGGCCGCGCTGGCGGTCGCCGAAGCCCCGGCGAGAGCCTACAACCCGCTGTTCATCTACGGCGGCGTCGGTCTGGGCAAGACCCATCTCCTCCAGGCCATCGGCTATCACGTGCTCACCTTCAAACAGATGGCCCGCGTCATGTACGTCTCCTCGGAGCATTTTACCAACGACCTCATCAACTCGATCCGGGATGACAAGACCGTCCAGTTTCGCAACAAGTACCGGACTGCCGACGTGCTGCTCATCGACGACATCCAGTTCCTCGCCGGCAAGGAGCGCACCCAGGAGGAATTCTTCCATACCTTCAACGCCCTCCATGAATCCAACCGGCAATTGATCATCAGCAGCGACCGCCCGCCACGAGAGATCCCGACATTGGAGGACCGGCTGCGCTCCAGGTTCGAGTGGGGCCTGATCGCGGACATCCAACCGCCGGACTATGAGACACGCATCGCCATTCTGCGCAAAAAAGCCGAACTGGACGGCGTCGCCTTGCCCGATGAAACCGCCCAGTACATCGCGCAGCAC
>VBAN01000120.1:0-13134 GCA_005882445.1 Candidatus Segetimicrobium genomatis
TCGCCTACGCCGATGACCACCTAATGGACAGTTCAGGCAACCCGCTGACCCAGACGTATTTCACGGTCCAGACCGGGGGCTCGAGCGTCGGCGCTCCTCCGTAACTCGCGGAGGGATAACAGCTGGAGCCCTCGACCGGATTCGAACCGGTAACCCCCTCATTACAAGTGAGGTGCTCTACCGGGTTGAGCTACGAGGGCGTCCGTGCAATTCGTAGTCTAACAGCGGCGCCGGCGGCTTGCAAGGATCGCACGGGCCGCGCAGGCCGCCCCTCTGTCAGCTCATGTGCAGGCCGCCGTTGATGTCGATCGTGGCGCCGGTGATGTAACCGGACTCCGGGCCGGCCAGGAAGACCACCACGGAGGCGACGTCTTCCGCCGTCCCCAGGCGCCGGAGGGGAATGCGGGCGATGAACTCCCTGCGGACGTCCTCCGACCAGTGGCGGGTCATCTCGGTCATGATCGGCCCGGGCGCTACCGCGTTGACGCGGATCCCCTTGGGCCCGTACTGCCGGGCCAGCGTCCGCGTCAGCCCGATCACTCCGGCTTTGCTCGTGGCGTAATCGGGCGCGGTCACGATCCCGCCCACCCGGGCCGCCAGGGAGGAGAGGCTCACGATCGCCCCGCCGCCTTGACGGACCATCCACGGCAGGACCGCCTGGCTCACGAAAAACACCGCCTTGAGATTGATCGACATGAGGCGGTCCCATTGTTCCTCGGTGAGCGCCTCGCTGGGGACCTCGCTCAGGATGCCGGCGTTGTTCACCAGGATGTCGAGCCGGCCGAAGGCGCGGCCGGCCTCCTCTACGACCCGGGCGATCTCAGGGGTGCGTGAGAGATCCGCGGCGACGAACGCGGCCTTGCCCCCTCCCGCGGCGATCGCCCGCGTGGCGGCCTCTCCCTCCCGGTCGAGCCGGTCGGTGATCACCACGGCGGCGCCGGCCCGGCTGAGCCCGGTCGCGCAGGCCAGGCCGATCCCGCGGGCCCCTCCGGTCACGAGCGCCACCCGGCCGGCAAGCGTCTGCCCTGCCATGAATTCCCCGCCCTCCCTGAGCCTCAGGCGCCGTGTTTCGCGCCGCGGGGGGCGGGTCCTGCCGATGGCCCTGCGCGGGGGAGCAAACTGGTATAATGTCTATCGAGATGTCCACCTCCGTCGTCCCAGACACCCGGCAGCAGGTCCCTGCCCCCGGCGTGGGGATGCGCGATCAGTACGGACGCGAGATCCGGGACCTGCGGGTGTCCCTGACCGACCGCTGCAACCTTCGCTGCGTCTACTGCATGCCTGAGGCGATGGAGTTCAAGTCCCGCGACGAGATCTTGACCGACGACGAGCTGCTGCTGGTCATCCGGGCGGCCGCAGAGCTCGGGGTCAAGAAAATCCGCCTCACGGGCGGAGAGCCGACGGTCCGGGCCAACATCGTGGAGCTGACCGGGCGGATCGCCAAGGTGCCCGGGATCCAGGATCTGGCCATGACGACCAATGGGATCCGGCTCGCCGACCTGGCCGCGCCGCTTGCGGACGCCGGGCTGCGCCGCATCAACGTCAGCCTGGACAGCCTCGACCCCGCGAAGTTTCGGGCAATCACCCGCTGGGGAGATCTGGGGGATGTGCTCGCCGGGCTGGACGCCGCAGAGGCGGCGGGGCTGCACCCGATCAAGGTCAATGCCGTCGTCGTGCGAGGCTTCAACGAGGACGACGTCGCCGGCCTCGCCCGCCTCACCCTGACGCACGACTGGGGTGTGCGGTTCATCGAGATGATGCCGTTCGGCAGCGTGGCCGGGTTCCAGACGAACGCGTACGTACCGAGCCGGGAAACGATGGATCGGATCGAAGCCGCCCTGGGTCCCCTGCACCCGATCGATGTGACCGGATACGATCCGGCGCGGACCTACCGCCTGGAGGGCGCCCGCGGCACCCTTGGGTTCATCAGTTCGGTGAGCCAGCCGTTCTGCGCCCAGTGCGGGCGGCTCCGGCTGACGGCCGAGGGGCGGCTCCGGCCGTGCCTGCTCCGGGACGACGAAACCGACCTCCGCGCGCCGCTGCGCAGCGGCGCGACCTACGAGGAGATCCGGGAGCGATTCCGGGCGGCGGCATATCGAAAGCCGTGGGGCCATGGGCTGGCCCGGGGCGTGATTCCGCAGCGCCGGATCATGTCGCAGATCGGCGGATAGCAGCCCCCGTACGGCAACACCGATGGCCAAACCGAAACGCCACCCGGTCACCGGGTGGCGTTCGAAACGCGCGTTGCCCCCGCGTCGCGGGTCGCTTACTCTTCCTCGCCTTCGAGGTTCCGTTCGAGCTTGCGCTTGACGCGCTGCAGGGCGTTGTCGATGGACTTGACGTGGCGGTGGAGCTCGGTCGCCATCTCCTGGTACGATTTCCCTTCCAGATAGGCCGTCAGCACCCGGCACTCCAGATCGCTCAAGTTCTTCCGGATCCGCTCCCGCATGGTCATCGAGGCTTCCTGGTTGATCACGAGCTCTTCGGGATCGGAGACCTTGATGCTGCTGATCACGTCCAGGAGGGTGCGGTCGGAGTCTTCATCGTAGATCGGCTTGTTCAGGGAGATGTACGAGTTGAGCGGGATATGCTTCTGCCGGGTCGCCGTCTTGATCGCGGTGATGATCTGGCGGGTGATGCACAGCTCGGCGAAGGCCCGGAACGACGACAGCTTGTCCCGCCGGAAATCCCGGATCGCCTTGTAGAGACCGATCATCCCTTCCTGGATGATGTCCTCGCGATCGGCCCCGATGAGGAAGTACGCCTTGGCTTTGACCCTGACGAAGTTGCGGTACTTGTTGATGAGGTACTCGGCGGCGAACTCGTCTCCACTCTTGGCGCAATCGACTAACTGTTCATCAACCATTTCTTGGTACACGGGCACGACTGGCCTGCGCGCAACTACCACGCCTCTCGCCTCCGCCCCGAATGTTCGATTGTGTCAGACGATTCGTGATGCATCTCGGATGTTAGCATCGACTCTCTTCGTCGGGGCGCCGGATCACCCGGTCGTGTCGGACGATCGCCTGCCCCGCTGGGCGCTGCTTGTGGCTGCTGCCGCAAGTTATTCATATTATACGAACGCATCACTGTCAAGTCAATGTTAAGGCTCGCGCGCGGGCCGCGCAGGGACGGCGCCGGCGCGTGCAGCGGTCCCCGCCGCGGCGGCCGCGGGGAGATGTCGCGCCACTTCAAAGAGCAGCAGGGCCGCGGCCACGGAGACGTTGAGCGATGCCACCCGGCCGCGGAGAGGTATCCGCACCACACGGTCGCACCGCTCCCGCGCCAGGCGGTGGAGGCCGCGACCCTCGCCTCCCACCACCAGGGCGACCGGAGGGGCCAGGGAGACCTCATCGTATCGCTCCGCTCCCGCGGGATCCGCCCCCACGACCCACACGCCCTGCGCCTTCAGGTGACCGAGCGCGGCCACGAGGTTGCCGGCCTGCGCCACAGGACAGTGGGCGAGCGCTCCGGCGGAGGCGCGCGCGACCACGGGGCTCAGTCCCGCCGCCCGGCGCCGGGGGATGATGACACCGTGCGCGCCGGCGGCGTCCGCGGTCCGGATCACCGCGCCGAGGTTGTGCGGGTCCTCGACGCCATCGAGCGCGATCAAGAACGGCGCCTCCCCGCGGTCTCGGGCGCGCCGGAGGAGGTCGTCAACGGTCACGAGGGGAGCGGCCGCGACCAGCGCCGCGACTCCCTGGTGGACCACGCCGCGCGCAAGCGTGTCCAGGCGACCGACCCACGGGCCTCCGCACCGCCGGCCACCAGCACGCGGGACACCGGCTGACCGGCCCGCAGCGCCTCGAGCACCGCCCGCCGCCCGAACAGAGGGCCCAGGGATGCCTCGGGCGCCATCAGCGGAGCCGCCAGGTCCACCCGGTCGGAGCGTCTTCGAGGAGCACGCCCACGGCCTGGAGGCGGGACCGGATCGCATCGCTGATGGCCCAGTCCTTTTGCCGCCGTGCCCGCATGCGGCCCTCCGCGATCAACGCAACGAGGTCGTCCCCGGAGATCTCGTCGGCCGGTTCCCCTCCCCGGAGCCGGGCCAGCAGGGGGTGGGCGGCGTCAAACAGGTCGGGCTGTTCCTTGACGAGCTCCCGGGCGAGCCGGTGGAGCGCCCCGCGCTGCTCCGCCGTCACCGCTGCCGTCAGGCGGAAGCCGAGCACGCCGGCGAGCGCGCGGAGCGTGTCCTGACCGGTCCGGAGCCCCGCAAGCGCCGTGGGGGGGACGTGCCCACCGGCCTTGGCCGCGGCGTCCGCGGCCTTGTTGAGCGCCGTCGCCAGATCGAAGATCGCGGCGAGGGCCCTGGGCGTGTTGAAGTCGTCGTCCATCGCCGCCGTAAACGCCTCCCGCGCCGCTGCGGCCGCGGGGGTCAGGCCCGCCGGATCCCCCGGTGGTTCCGCGGCCTCTCCGCCGCGATGCGCAGCCGGCCGGCCCGGGGCGGCTCCCGCGCCGCCGCGGGGGCCATCCCCGCGCAGGACGGTCTCCACGTGCTCCACCGCGGTGCGGAGCCGCTCGGCCCCCCGTGTGGCCGCGTCGAGCGACTCCTCGGTCCACGTCGCCGGGCTGCGGTAATGGGAGGACAGCACAAACAGCCGGATGGCATCGGGCTGGTAGCGCTCCCTGGCCGCCTCGATCGTCACCATGTTCCCGAGCTGGCGCGTCATCTTCTCCGGGCCCTCGGACAGACGGAGCAGCCCATTGTGCACCCAGTAGCGGACGAACGGCTTCTTGCCCGTGAACCCCTCGGACTGGGCGATCTCGTTCTCATGGTGTGGGAAGATGAGGTCCTGGCCTCCGCCGTGGATGTCGAGTGGCTGGCCAAGAAGGGACAGCGACATCGCCGAGCACTCGATATGCCACCCGGGGCGGCCCCGCCCCCACGGGCTGTCCCAGGCCGGCTCCCCGGGCTGAGCGAGCGGCCGGAGAGCCGGCCGTAATCCGGAAATTTCGTCACCCGGAAAAACACATCCCCGTCGACGGCGTAGGCCAGGCCCCGATTCACGAGGACCTGGATCATCTCCAGCATCTTCGGCACCGCGGCGGTCGCGCGCGGGTAGTGGTCGGCCCGCCGGATGCCGAGCCAATCCATCTCCCGGAGGAAGCGTTCGGCGTATTCCGCCGCCAGCGCCTGCACCGTGATGCCCCGTTCCCGGGCGGTCTCGATGATCCGGTCCTCGATATCGGTGAAGTTCTGGACGAGCGTGACGCGGTAGCCCCGGTATTCCAGATACCGGCGGATCACATCGAAGACCATGAAGGAGAGGGCATGGCCGACGTGGGCGGGGCCGTAGAGGTTCGGGCCGCAGACATACATGCGCACCTCGCCGGCGTGGACGGGCACGAACTCTTCCGCGCGCTTGGAGAGGGCATTGTAGACGCGGATCGTCATCACCCGACCCTCGGCAGCGGGCAGGACGACAGGATCAGAACAACGGCCGCCGGACGGGCACGGCCGCCAACTCCGCCGTCAGTTCCCACCGGCCTTCCGTCCGCCACGTCCAGGGATCCACGTCGGTCACGCGGTGCAGATCGAAGCACCCCCGGTCGGCCAGCACGCGAAGGTAGGACTCCCCTCGCTCCCAACGCCGCTCGAGGATGCGCACGATCCGGTAGAAGGCGGTCCCCCGCCAGAACCCGGTCGGGCGAGGACGGCGGCCCGCGGGCTCCGTCTCGACCACGATGGGCTCGGTGAGGACCCGGCGTTCGATCAGGATCAGATGGGGACGGCGCAGCCGCCGCCCGTCATCGTTCCCGGCGCGCGGCCCGGAGGTCATCCGGCGGGGCCCCGCGGCCAGGCCGGGACAGGCTCCAGGCTGGCCACCGCCTGCGCGGCGATGCCCTCTTCGCGTCCGATGGCGCCCATGCCCTCGGTCGTCGTGGCCTTGATGTTCACGCGATCGTGTGCAATGTGGAGGACGCCGCTGATCGCCGCGCGCATCGCCGGGACGTGGGGGGCGAGCCGGGGAGCTTCCGCGAGGGCCACGATGTCGACGTGCGCCGGCCGCCACCCGTGCTCCCCGAGGAGGGCTGAGACCCTGGCCAGGAGGGCCAGGCTGTTCGCGTCCTGATAGGCCGGATCGGTCGGCGGGAAATGGTGGCCGATATCGCCGAGCCCCGCGGCGCCCAGCAGGGCGTCCATCACGGCATGCACGATCACATCGGCGTCGGAGTGTCCGACCAGTCCTCGAGCATGGGGAATCTCCACCCCGCCGAGCACGAGGGGGCGCCCGGGGCCGAACCGGTGCGCGTCGAACCCGACGCCCACCCGGACCACACGGCCGGCATCCGCGTCGCGGGCGAGCAGGGCCTCGGCCAGCGCCAGGTCTTCGGGCACGGTCACCTTCAGGTTGGTGGGATCGCCCGGGACGAGCCGGACGGGAATCCCCAATCGCTCCACCAGCACCGCGTCGTCGGACCCGCGAAACCCCTCCCGCGCCGCCGCCTCATGCGCGCGCTCGAGGAGCGCGCGGTGAAACGCCTGGGGGGTCTGAACCCGATAGAGGGACCCTCGGTCGAGGGTTTCCAGCGCCCATCCTCCCTCGCCTCGCTTGACCGTCTCGGCGACCGGCAGGGCGGCTGTCGCCGCTCCGGTGCGGGCGCCGGCCGCGATCACCTCCGAGGCCAGCGGGCGCGAGAGAAAGGGCCGGGCGCCGTCGTGGACGAGCACCAGATCCGGACCCGGAGGAAGGGCTCTGAGCCCGCACGCCACGGAGGCCTGCCTGTCGGCTCCCCCCGGCACGACCGCCGCAACCTTGGTCAGCCCCGAGCGCCGCGCCATCTCCTGGATCGTTGTGACGGCATCGTGCGGGACCACGACGGCGATCGTCTCGATCTCATCGACGTGTTGGAGGGTCGCGAGCGCGTGGTGGACGAGGGGACGACCGTGAAGCATCACCAGCGACTTGGGAGTGGCCGCTCCGAGCCGCTCGCCGCGCCGGGCCGCCGGGACGACGGCCGCCGTCCGAACCGCACCGGTCACCGGGTGGCGCCGTCCTTTTCCAGCGCCTTCGGGCGGGCGAAGATCATCCGCCCCGCGACCGTCTGCAGGACGCTGGTCACCACCGTGTCCAGGGTCTCGCCGATGTGGCGCTTTCCGCCCTCGACGACGATCATCGTCCCGTCATCGAGGTAGCCCACCCCTTGGCCGGCTTCCTTGCCGTCTTTGATGACGTGCACGGACAGCTCTTCGCCGGGGATCATCGCCGGCTTGATCGCGTTCGCCAGTTCGTTGACGTTCAGGACGCGAACCCCCTGCAGTTCCGCGATCTTGTTCAGGTTGTAGTCGTTGGTGACGATCCAGGCCCCGATCGCCCGCGCCAGGCGGACGAGTTGGGCGTCCACCTGCCCCAGGGCGAAGTCATCCTCCTCCTCGTAGATCTGCACCGTCTGCTGCTTCTTCTGCATCCTGTTCAGGATATCGAGCCCCCGCCGGCCCCGGTTCCGGCGGATCTGGTCGCTCGCGTCGGCGATGCGCTGCAGCTCGGCCAGCACCGATCGCGGGACGAGGATGGGCCCTTCGAGGAAGCCTGTTTCCGAGATGTCCGCGATCCGCCCGTCGATGATGACGCTCGTGTCCAGCAGCTTGGGGACGCTGGTGCGCCGCAGCTTTCGGTCGCGGCCGGCCAGCCGTTCGGCGAGACGCGGGAACGCCGCGAGGAAATCCTCGCGGCGCTGGATCCCGAGGTGGAGCCCCAGGTATCCAAAGACGAGCACCGCGGACAAGGGGATGATGTAGCGCCCGATGATCGGCACGCCCAACAGGGGAATGCTCACCAGGAACGCGACCAGCAGCCCCAGGATCAGCCCGCCGGCGCCCGCGAGCACGTCCCTGAGCGGAACACTGCCGAGGTGGTGCAGCACCCACGCCATGGAAGCCACGAACCAGCCGCGCACCGGTGGCGCCGCCAACCAACCGATCAGGGCCCCGAGCGTGATCCCGACCACCAGCGCGCTGAGCCGCGGCGCCGGATGCCCGCCGCCGCGCAGCATCTCGTTCCGGACGAGATCGGCGATCTGGTACCCGACGAGACCTCCGATGATAACTCCGAGCGCTCGAACGAGACGAATCATCGCGGCTCACCAAATTCCGCGACCACACGGCATGGTCGGGTGGGAGGATGAATAAATGACAGTTCATTATACCACGGGTAATCGGCCGGAAAATGCAACTCCGATTGCCGAGGCGCGCGCGCAAAACATTGACATCCCCCCACTGCATTCCTATAATGAGACCGATCTTCTCTCGAAGTCGATCTTTCGCGCAACAGTCCAGACGGGAGGCGGGCGCCGCATGAAAGGGATCGAACCGTCTTTCCAGGATCAAGTCGAAGCTCATTTGATCCGCCACCGCAGCATTCTCGATGTGCTGAGCAAGCTCCAGGAATCCGCCGCCCGCGTCAATCGCTCCGTGGTGAAGGCGGTGACCTCCTGCGGCTGCATCACGATCGACGCCAGCAAGCAGGAGTTCCCGTCCGATGTGGGCCTGACGGAACTCAAGGCATTCCTGGCAAGTCATCTCACCGGGTCGCTGTGCGACCGGTGCCGGGAGGCCATCGAGACCGAGATCGGATCGGCGCTCTTTTACTCCGCGGGCCTCTGCAGCCTCCTGGACCTCAAGCTGGACGAAATCTTGGAGAAGCAGCACAGCCGGATCAAGAGCCTCGGCATCTTCAACCTCACCTAGGCTCGATCGTTCGACCGCCCGCCGATCTCGACCGTCGGCCGCAGGTTTGCGGGCGCGCGTTTACACGCGTACGCTCCCGCGCGGGTCCATGGCGTCGCGGATCCCATCCCCCAGCAGGTTGAATCCCAGGATGTGTCCGGTGCGTTAGCCGATCAGGAGGTCCAGGGCCTCCCGGATGTCCCCCACGCCGGCGAGCTCCAGCCCTCCGCGATCTTCGATCCCCGCCAGGTTGGCGCGCGGCAGGATGACCCGCCGGAACCCGAGCTTCGCCGCCTCCGCGACCCGGCCGGCGATCCGGCTCACCGCCCGGATCTCTCCGCCGAGCCCCACTTCGCCGACCACGACCGTTCCGGGATCCGCCGGCCGCTCGCGGTGGGAGCTCGCGACCGCGAGGGCGACCCCCAGATCCACCGCCGGCTCTTCCACCTGGACTCCGCCCGCGACGCTCACGTAGACGTCGAAGGTGGCCAGATGCAGTCCCGCCCGCTTTTCCAGGACCGCCAGGAGCAGCAGCATCCGGTTGGTGTCCACGCCGGCCGCCGTCCGGCGGGGCAGGCCGAACGGGGTCCGGGTGACGAGCGCCTGGACCTCGAGGAGCAGCGGCCGCGACCCTTCCACGGCGCAGACGACGACCGAGCCCGGGGCGTCGAGCGGGCGCTCGGAGAGGAACAGCGCCGACGGATCCGACACCTCGGCGAGCCCACGGCCGCTCATGGAAAAGATCCCGATCTCGTTCGTCGACCCGAAGCGGTTCTTTGTCACTCGCAACAGGCGGTAGGCGTGATGACGCTCGCCTTCAAAGTACAGCACGGTATCCACCATGTGCTCGAGGACCCGCGGACCGGCGATCGCCCCCTCCTTGGTGACATGGCCGACGATCAGGATCGCGGGCCCGCCGTCCGATTTGGCGACGCGGAGCAGATCGCCCGTACACTCCCGGATCTGGCCGACGCTCCCCGGCGCCGCCGGCAGGTCGGGGCGATAGATGGTCTGGATCGAATCGATCACGACCAGGGCGGGCTGCGCCTCCGAGACATGCGCGGTGATCTCCTCGAGATTGGTCTCGGCGAGCACGAGGAGGCGGGGCGCGTCGATCCCCAGCCGCGCCGCCCGCATCTTCGTCTGCCGGACCGACTCCTCGCCGGACACGTAGAGGACCGTCCGGGTGGGGGCGAGGTGGTGCGCGACCTGAAGCGCCAGCGTGGACTTTCCGATGCCCGGATCGCCGCCGAGGAGCACGAGCGACCCCGGCACCAGCCCGCCGCCCAGCACGCGATCCACTTCGCCGAGCCCTACCTCGAGCCGCGGCTCGCGCTCGAGGGTCACCTCCCCGATCGGCGTCGGGGCCGACGCGCCGGACGGCTTGGCGCGCCACGCCCGTCGGGGCGCGCCGGGCTCCGCGACCGGCTCTTCGACGAGGGTGCTCCAGGCTTCGCAGCCCGGACAGCGGCCGAGCCACTTGGCGGACTCGTACCCGCACTCCTGGCACACGTACACGACGCGGCCCGCGCCCGCTGCGTCCCCGCCCCGTCGCCTCACCGCCGCTCCGATCCGCCCGTCATGGGCGACGGCCCGGGCAGCGCTGCCCGGGCCGTCGCCATCCTTAGCACTGTGCGCCGCGTTCTACGTCCCTTTGTCCGCCGCGACCGGCTCGCGCCGCTTCTCGAAGACCACCATGCCGTCGCGGGCATCGAGCACGATCTCATCGCCCGCGTGGAACTTGCCGCGCAGCATGTCGTCCGAGAGCGGGTCCTCCACCAGGCGCTGGATCGCGCGCCGCAGCGGCCGGGCCCCGTACTGCGGGTCGAACCCCTCGCCGGCCAGGAGCTCCCGCGCGGCGTCGGTCATCACGAGCGACATTCCCTGGCCGCGGATCTCCCGCTTCAGCCGGTCCAGCAGGATCTCCACGATCGCCTTGATCTGCTCGCGGCTCAGCGAACGGAACACGATGATCTCATCGACCCGGTTGAGGAACTCCGGCCGAAACGTCCGCCGCAGCTCTTCCATCACGTGCATCTTCATCCGGTCGTAGGAGCGGTCGGCCTCCAGCTGATCGTTGCCGGTCCCGCGGAAGCCGAACCCTGTATCGCGCTGGATCTGGGGCGCGCCCACGTTGCTGGTCATGATGGTCGGGGTGCGCCTTTTCGATCTCGTCGAGGAGCACGACCGAATACGGCCGCCGGCGGACCTGCTCGGTGAGCTGCCCTCCCTCCTCGTACCCGACGTAGCCCGGGGGAGCCCCGACAAGCCGGGACACGGTGTGCCGCTCGGTGTACTCGGACATGTCGATGCGGACGACGGCGCCTTCGTCCCCGAAGAGGAACTCCGCGAGCGCGAGCGTGAGCTCGGTCTTGCCGACGCCGGTGGGACCCAGGAAAATGAACGAGCCGATCGGCCGCCGGGCGTCCTTCAGGCCGGCGCGCGCCCGCCGGACGGCGCGGGATACCGCATGCACCGCCTCGTCCTGGCCGACGATCCGGTGGTGGAGCGAGTCCTCCATGCGGAGGAGCTTTTCCGTCTCCTCCTCAACCAGGCGCATCACCGGGATCCCCGTCCAGCTCGACACGATGTCCGCGATGTCGTCGCCGCTGACCGTGGTGATGTCCCGGCCCTTGTCGGTCTTCCAGGAGCTCTCCAGCTCTTCGAGCTTCTGCCGCAGGACCTTCTCCTTGTCGCGGAGGCTGGCGGCCTTCTCGAAGTCCTGCCCCTTGATCGCCTCTTCCTTCTCGCGGCGCACCCGCTCCGCCTTGTCAAGCGCCTGGCGGACTTCCTGCGGCAGGAAGCTCGCCTGCAGGCGAATCTTGCTCGCCGCCTCGTCCATGAGGTCGATCGCCTTGTCCGGCAGGAACCGGTCCGAGATGTACTTGTCGGCCAGCGTCGCCGCGGCGACCAGGGCCTCGTCGCTGATCTTCACCCCGTGGTGGGCCTCGTACCGCTCGCGCAGCCCCCGGAGGATTTCCACGGTCTGGTCGACGTTGGGCTCGGCCACCAGGATCGGCGCGAACCGCCGCTCCAGCGCCGCGTCGCGCTCGACGTATTTGCGGTACTCGTCGAGGGTCGTCGCCCCGATGCACTGCAGCTCGCCCCGGGACAGCGACGGCTTGAGGATGTTGCTGGCGTCGATCGCCCCTTCCGCCGCGCCCGCGCCGACGAGGGTGTGCAGCTCGTCCACGAACAGGACGACCTCGCCCTGGGCCTTGCGGATCTCCTCCATCACCTTCTTCATCCGCTCTTCGAACTCGCCGCGGTACTTTGTTCCGGCCACGAGCGCGGCCAGGTCGAGCTGGACCACGCGCTTGTTCCGGAGGACCTCCGGGACATCGCCGCGGACGATCCGCTGGGCGAGTCCCTCGGTGATCGCCGTCTTCCCCACGCCCGGCTCGCCGATCAGCGCCGGGTTGTTCTTGGTGCGGCGGGAGAGCACCTGGATGACCCGCTCGATCTCGCGCTCCCGGCCGATCACCGGATCGAGCTTGTTCTCGCGGGCGAGCTTGGTGAGATCCCGCCCGAGCTCGTCGAGGGTGGGCGTCTTGCTGGCCTGCTTGGTGTAGGAGGCGGTGCCTTCCTCGCCGAGGAGGTAGACGACCTGCGAGCGGACCCGCTCCAGATCGGCCCCCATCGCCTCCAGCACGCGCGCGGCCACGCCCTCGCCTTCGCGGATCAGGCCGAGGAGGAGGTGCTCCGTGCCGATGTAGTTGTGGCCGAGCCGGCGCGCCTCATCCAGCGCCAGTTCCAGCACCTTCTTGGCTCTTGGGGTGAACGTGACTTCCTCGTGCGGCGTCCGCTCACCGCGGCCGATCGCGCTCTCGATCTCGGCGCGCACGCGCTCGGGGCTGATGTTGAGGGATTCCAGGACCTTGCTGGCGACACCCTCGCCCTCGCGGACGATCCCGAGCAGGATGTGCTCTGTCCCAACCGCGCTGTGGTTCAGCCGCTTGGCTTCCTCTTGGGCGAGGATGATCACTCGGCGGGCACGCTCCGTGAATCGTTCAAACATCTCGCGGCTGACCTCCTCCCTGCCAGGTTGCGCGCGACGTCATCCGGTGATCCCGCTGCCTTCTACTTCTACGGACCGAATCATCCCGCTGTTCCTCTCCCCGAACGTCCGCACCGCTCAGCAACCTCGGGGCCCCGGCAGAGCGTGAAGGCGACACCCTCCACGTGAACCCTCTTGCCTCTCACTTAGAGTACGTTTGCCCTCCCCCGGCCATTCCCGCTGGCCACTCCCTGCACCATGAACGGCCTGGACAGTTCTCTTCTTCGCCTACCCGCTGACTCCTGCCGAATAGCCTCCAGCGGGGCGTTGATCGCGTCCCCACTCTATTGATGCCCCGGCATTGTCACGCCCGGACACCGTAGATTCGATCTTCCAAACCCAACAGTCATCCCTTCGTAGGAGAGATGGCGGACGTCCGGACGTCGGGTACAGACCTGACAACGCCGCC
>VBAN01000120.1:13230-16878 GCA_005882445.1 Candidatus Segetimicrobium genomatis
TGAGGAGGAAACCGACCGGCGGGTCGGAACGGCCGCCGGAGTGGATCTTTCAGCGCTTGATTGCCTTGATCGTGTACCGGATGGTCCCGGCGGGGGCTTTGACCGTGACGGTCTCGCCCCGGCGCTTGCCCAGGAGCGCCCGGCCGACGGGCGACTCGTTGCTGATCCGGTCGCGGCGGGGGTCCGCCTCGGGCGATCCCACGATGGTGTAGGTCAATTCCTCCCCGGCCTCATCGGCCAGGCGGACCGTGCTGCCGACGGTGACCACGTCCGAGCGGACTTCGTGGTCGTTGATGACCTTGGCGTTGCGGAGCATCCCCTCGAGCGTCAGGATCCGGCCTTCGATGAAGGCCTGCTCGTTCTTCGCGTCCTCGTACTCGGAGTTCTCCATGAGATCGCCGAACTCTTTCGATTGCTTGATCCGCTCGGCGACCTCCTTGCGCTTGACGGTCTTGAGGAACTCGAGTTCTTCCTCGAGCTTGCGCAGGCCCTCGGGGGTTAAAATCGTTTCCTTTTCATCCATACCGCTCGGCTCACCTGAGAGGATTTCGCACCGCTCGACACGCTGTGACCGTCCTGAAGAGGGACGAGACTGAGGAACTCCCTCAGTCTCGACCTCGCATAACGCCAGGTAGTATAACGAATGAGGGAAACATTGTCAACGGTCCTACGAGACCGGCCGCGATGCCGGCACGTGCGTGCCCGGCGCGGCTCCCGCCAACCGCGCGGCCTGCCGGATCGCGTCCACCTCGGCGTCGGAGATCTTCCGCTCGAATCGCCGGAACCCCGACATCTGGAGTCCGTGCTTGCGCATCAGCGCGTGGATCTCCTCGACCCGATCGAGCCGGACGTCTCCGCCGAGCGTATAGTCGTCATAGCGGTGCTCGAGCGCGAGGAGGATCGTCTCCGCCATGCACGCCTCGCACGACCGCGGCGGGAACCCGAAATCGAGCCCGAACTCGACCGGGCCCGGGACCTCGATGACCCCGCCGTCGATCACGAGCACGTCGCCGCGCCGCTCGTAGACGAGCCGCGAGACGTTCCGGGGGCGCGAGACGTCGCAGACCACGGCGCCGGGGCGCAGGTCCTCGGGCTCGATCAGGACGTCGGTCGCCGTGCTGACCGTGATCACCAGGTCGGCGGCCCCCACCGCCCGGCGGACGTCGGAGGTGACTTGCACCCGCGCGGGCGCTTCGCTGCGGAGACGCGTCGCCAGGGCGTCGAGCCGGTCTCGGGTGCGGGCCGCCAGAATCAGCCCGCCCACCTGATGCGCGAGGATCCGGCAGCAGGCCGCTCCGATCGTCCCCGTCGCGCCCACCACCGCGACCTCGGCCTGACGCGGGTCGATGCCCATCCGCGCGGCGCCGAGCAGCGCGCCTTCGATCGCGGTGGCGACGGTGAGGCTGTTGCCCGTGGTGACGCCGATCCGCAGCGCGTCGGCCACCGTCACGCCGCGATCCCCGACGACCTTCGTAAACGCCCCGAGGCCGAGGATGCCGGCCCCCAGGCGCTCCGCGATCCGGCCGGCCTGGATGAGGCGCCGGTAGACCACGTCGGGCGGGGCCGCCAGGATCACCCTGGGGGTCCACGGCAGGGCGATGAACCACCCCTCGGCCCGCGCTCCCGTGGCCGAGACGATGCCGGTGATGTGCGACGCCTCGAACGGCGGCACCGCGCGGAAGGCGGCCTCGACGAGGCGCTCGGGCAGGAAGCGGGTAAAGGGAAATTTCTGCGCGTACTGCGCGACATAGAGGGGATGCAGGACAAAGGCGAATCGCCCGAGGGGCGCGCTCATGACGCCGTCAGCGTTTCGACCCGCGGGCGGAATCCCGCCCGCAGCAGCCACTGCACGTAGTCCTCCGGCTTGAGTTCGGCGCTTCGGCGCCCCGACAGCGCCAGGACGATGCCCTCCAGCACGTTTGTGCCGAGCGACCGGCCGTCCATCTCCGGCGAGACGGTAATCAGCGTCCGCACGCGGCGGCGCCGCAGGTCCTCGGCATCCTGCGCGGTCACCGTCTGGGTGAGGACCGTCTTTCCGCTCAGGTCCTCCGGCATGTACCGCCGGATAAAATGGAAGTCTCCGGCCAGGACCTCGGCCCACCGGAACACCTGCGGGTAGCGCGGAGTGTGTTGTTCCTGCTTCGCCCCCGTCGGGTACAGCCACTGAAACGGAAGCTTGGTCAGGACCGGCAGCAGGCACGCCGCCAGGAATCGCACCGTGGTGAGCGACCGCATCGGGATGGGCAGCCCGAGGGCGAAGTAGAAATCCCCGAACAGCGTCTGCGCCCCGGCCTGGGTAAACGCCTCGGCCATCCCGTACCGGTCGACGCTGCTGACCTGCAGCACCCGGCGCCCCGCGAATGAGATGCCGGCCTCCTTGGGGAGGTACTCGAGAATGACGTACTTTTCCCAGGAATTCTTGATCCCCCCGCCGTCCACCACCGGCGTCCGGCGGACGCCCCGGATCAACCGGGCCGCATCGCGGATCTGGTACCGGGCCGGCCCCGCCTGAAGATAGAGGTCGATGCCGCCCATGCCGATCGCATCGACCTGGCCGTCGAGCTCTTCCACCAATTTCCGGTAGCGGGACGTATCGCCGTCCGTCCCGATCCGCTCGATGATGAAGCGCTCACCGAGGATCTCCGTTTCCACGCGCTCGTCCCGCGTGCTGCTTCCCAGGCTCACGCTGACCACGCGCTTCATTCCCTTTGTCCCAACCTCTGCTCGCCGTTTGCCCCACTCCGGGTTGGAGCCCACGAAGGGGGTACTCCTCGCATCGATCGGCTTTCAGACGTCACTTAGACTCACTCCCTCGCCTCTCCTTCCACCGGGGCGTTGCGCTCATACAAAATGCGCAGGCCTTCCAGTCCCAGCAGCGGATCCACGTGGGCGATCGACCGGGTCTCCGGAGCGATCAGCTCCGCGAACCCGCCCGTCGCGACGACGGCCGCCCCTCCGCCCAACTCGCGCTGCATCCGCTCCACCACCCCGTCGACCTGGCCGGCGAACCCGAACAGAACGCCGGACCGGCTCGCCGCGACCGTGTTCCGGGCGATGACCGACGGCGGCCGAGTGATCTCGACCTTGCGGAGCTGCGCGGCGTGGAGGGCGAGGGCATCCATGGAGATGTCGACCCCCGGGGCGATCGCTCCGCCGACGAAGTCGCCTTCCGCGGAGACCACCGTGAACGTCATGGCGGTGCCGAAGTCCACCACGATCGCGGGGCCCTTGTAGGCGGCGTAGGCGGCGATCGCATTCGTGATCCGGTCCGCGCCGACCTCGCGCGGGTTCTCGTAGAGGACGCGCATCCCTGTCCGGATTCCGGGGCCGACCTCCAGCGGCGGGCGGCCGAGGTAGGTCCGGGAGAGCTGCCGGAGCGTGGCCGCCAGCTGCGGCACGACGCACGCGATCGCCACGCCCGTGATATCTTCGAAGTCGTATCCGGCATGGCGGCACAACTGGCGCCAGAGCATGGCGTATTCATCGGTGGTGCTTTCCCTGACGGTCGCGATCACCCAGTTCGCCAGCAGGGCGCGGCCGCGGTACAGGGCGAGCTTGATGCGGGTGTTCCCGACATTGACGGCGAGGAGCATCGAGGCTGTCCCTCCGTTCCAGTCTGCAGTGCAGTACCGGACGGACCGACTGCGC
>VBAN01000121.1:0-3384 GCA_005882445.1 Candidatus Segetimicrobium genomatis
AGAGCGCACCAGCGGCCGGGTAACCGGCCGGCTCGGTACACCCCACCCGGAGCAAGGTCACATAGGGGGAGATGAGGCGGCCCGCCGATCCCCGGGTAGACTGCTGGAGGTGCCGGGTAACCGGCACCCGAGAGAGATGGCCGCACTCGACTGAACCCGGCTTACAGGCCTGCTCCCATGTTTCTCTCCCGCCGCGCGCATGCCAGAGGAATCCCGGCCATCGCCCGTGAACCTGCTCTCATCATCCCTCGGGTAACGATCCGCGGACTGCTGCGCAGAGGATCCCGGCCGGTCGGGCCGGGATGGCGCCGCCTCCATCGGATTCGGACCGAATGGCAGGTGCCGCAATGAAGGGACTGCAGTTTACGGCGGAGTGGGCCCCCAGGTCCGACTACACGCTCTCGGAGTTTGAGCGGCGGACCGGGAAGGCCGTGACCGGTTCGAGCGTCTGGCGCAATCCGCGCGTCCGGCTCGCCGACGTCAAGGAGCCGCCGCTCCCGGCCAAGGATGTTCGGATACGTCCCCGGGCGTGCGGCGTCTGCGGGTCGGACGTCCATTTCTACGAGACGGACGAGCAGGGGTACATCCGCTACCCCGGGTTGACGAAGTTCCCCGTGGTGATCGGCCACGAGTTCAGCGGGGAGATCGTCGAGGTGGGGAAAGAGGTGCGGGACCTCCGGCCGGGCGATCTCGTCACCGTGGAAGAGATGATCTGGTGCGGTGAGTGCGTCCCGTGCCGGAACGGCTGGCCGAACCAGTGCCTGAATCTCGAAGAGATCGGCTTTACGATCGACGGGGCCATGGCCGAGCAGCTGGTCGTGGGCGCGAAATACTGCTGGCCGATTACGGCGCTCGCGGAGGTGTACGGCGGCGCGGAGGCGGCCTGCGAGGCCGGGGCGCTCTGCGAGCCGACGTCCGTGGCGTACAACGGGATGTTCGTCCGCGCGGGCGGCTTCAAGCCCGGCGGGGTGGTGGCGGTCTACGGGACCGGGCCGATCGGCTTCGCGGCGATCGCGTTGGCGCGGGCCGCGGGCGCCAGCCGGGTGATCGCCTTCGAGGTGAGCCCTGTCCGGCAGGCGCTGGCCCGCCAGGTGGGCGCCGATGAGGTCCACGATCCCGCGGCGCTGACCAAGCAGGGAGGGACTCCACACGAGGTGGTGCTCCGCGCGAGCGGGGGCGCGGGGGCCGACATGGCGGTCGAGGCCGCCGGAGCGCCGGCGAGGACGGTGCCCGAGATGGAGCAGTCGCTGGCGATCGGGGGCAAAGTGGTGATCATCGGCCGCGCCGCGGAGCGGGCGCCGATGTACCTGGAGCACCTGCAGACCCGCGCCGCCCAGGTGTACGGGGCGCAGGGCCACTCGGGGTATGGGACGTTCCAGAACGTCATCCGGTTGATGGCGTCTCGCCGCATCCATCTGCGGCCGATCATCACGAGCCGGTTTCCGCTCAGCGAGGCCGTGGCGGCGATCGAGCGGGCCACCAAGCGGCAGGACGGCAAATGGCGTAAGCCGATCAACGCCGTTGCTCCGCGAAAGACTTCATAAAGAAGGGGGGAGGGAGATGCTGCGGCGATTCGCGCCGGTCGGGTTGATCCTGGTCCTGCTGCTGGGCTCCTTCGGGGTGGGAGCCACCGCCACGCCGCCGAGGCAGTTGAATATCGGCGTCGTCGCCGGGGGGGAGATCCGGGGGCTCCAGGCCATCGCGCCCACCTGGGACAAGGCCACGGGGGTCCGGCTCAACCTGATCGTGTACCCGTATGCGAGCCTCTACGAGAAGATGGTCACCGCATTTCAGGCGAACGCGGCGACGTTCGATGTGGTCATGCTGGACGATCCCTGGATGCCGAAGTTCGGGGCGGAGGGCTGGCTCGCGCCGCTCGACGCGCCGCCCTTCAACCTGAAGCGCGATCCGGACATCTTCCCGGTCGTCTACGATCTCGGGTCGTGGCCGCCCCCCCGCGGGCCGGTCCCGCCGGGCGAGGCGGGCAAGGCCCGGCACATCGAGGCGATCACCCTCGTGGGGAACGTCGTGATGTTCATGTACCGCCGCGACCTGATCCCCACCGCCCCCCAGACGTGGGACGAGGTGCTGGCGAACGCGACGAAGCTGGGGAATCCCGGCCAGCAGTTCTACGGGTTCGCGATCCGCGGCGCCAAGGGCAACCCGATCATCTCGCAGTGGTATCCCATCCTCACCGCGTTCGGCGGCCGGGTCTTTGACGACAACTGGAACGTGGTCTTCAAGTCCGACGCGTCCGTGAACGCCCTGAAGTTCTTCGTCGGGCAGCTGAAGTCGGTCGCGCAGCCGGGGGCCGACACGACCGACGCCGCCGACCGCACCCGGCTCCTGGCCACCGGCCACGCGGCCCAGGCGACCGTCTGGCCCGCGGAGGCCTCGGACATCGTGGAGAATCCGCAGCTGAGCAAGGTGATCGGCAAGGTCGGATACGTGCCCATTCCCGCGGGGCCCCCCGGCCGCCACACGCCGATGATGGGTAACTGGCTCCTCGCCATCCCGAAAGCGGCGAAAGAGAAGGAGTGGGCCTTCCGGTTCATCACCTGGGCCACCAGCAAGGAGATCCAGAAGCCCTACGCGGAAGCCGGGGGGATCCCGTTCCGGAAGTCGATCCTCAACGATCCGGCGCTCGTCAAGCGGTACCCGTTCTTCGCCGCCATGGCCAGCTCGCTCGACGCGCCGCCCTTCTGGCGGCCGCGCACGACGGAGTGGTCGGCGGTGGAGTCGATCCTCGGCACCCATGTGAACGCCGCGCTCGCCGGCACGGAGTCGCCCGAACAGGCGATCGACCGGGCGCAGACGGAGATCACCCAGCACATGAGGGAGGCGGGCTACATTAAGTAAGGCAGCGCTCGAGGGCGGGGCGCGGCTTGCCACCGCGGCGCCCCGCCCGGCGAGGTCCACCGCAAGCACGCGCCGGCGCCGCCTGGCCCCGTACCTCCTGGTCGCCGGACCGGTCCTCTTTCTCCTGACGGTCGTGGTCTATCCGATGGCCTACGCCGTCAGCCTGAGCCTGCAGTACTACCGGCTCGGCGGCTTCGCGGGGCTGCACAACTTCGCGTTCGCGTTTCAGGACCGGCTCCTGGGGGAGTCGCTCCGGGCGACCCTGCTCTACATCGTCATCGCGGTCGGCGTGGAGCTGCTGCTCGGGTTGGCGCTGGCCGTCGCCGTCCAGCGCACGATCCGCAGCGTCCTCGGCCGGACGCTGACGTACCTGCTGTTCATCGTGCCGATGGTCACGCCGCCGGTGGCCGCCGGGGTGAGCTTCCGGCTGATGTACATCCCGGAATACGGCATCCTCAACGTGTTGCTGCGCACGCTCGGCTATCACGGACCGCCGATCCTCTGGATGTCCTCGCCGGCCATGGC
>VBAN01000121.1:3428-5839 GCA_005882445.1 Candidatus Segetimicrobium genomatis
TCGTGTTCCTGGTGCTGTTCGCCGGCCTCCAGGCCGTTCCGGCCGATGTGATCGAGGCGGCGGAGGTGGACGGGGCCGGCGGATGGGCCCGGTTCCGAGCGATGGAGATCCCCTACCTCAAGCCGCTCCTGCTCCTCGTGCTCGTGTTTCGCTGTACGGACACGCTGCGGGTCTTCGACCACGTGCAGGTGCTGACGATGGGCGGGCCCGGCGCCGCCACAGAATTCCTGAGCCTCTACCTGTACAAGATCGCGTTCAAGTTCAGCAACCTCAACTACGCCTCGGCCCTGGCCCTCTACATCGTGCTCGCGGTGTCGGCCCTCTTTGGGGTGTTCGGCCGGTATCTGTCCGAGGAGGTGGCCTGATGGCCGGCCGCCGCTCCCCGTGGCGCACCGCCGTGCTGATCGCGCTCGCGGGACTGGCGGTCGTGTACCTCTTCCCGTTCGCGTGGATGCTCTCGACCTCGCTGAAGCCGACCCCCGAGCTCTACACGCAGCCGCCGACGCTGTGGCCCGTGCACCCCAGCCTGGAGGCGTACCGGGCCGCGCTGTTTGGCGCACGTGACTGGGTGCTCCTCCGGAACAGCCTGGTGGTGTCCCTGGCCGCGGTCCTGCTCACGCTCGCGCTCGCGCTGCTGATCGCGTATCCCCTGACCCGCCTTCAGGTCTCGGCGTCCTTCCGGCGCGGGCTGCTCTCGTGGCTGTTGAGCCTACGCTTCCTCCCCTCGATGGTGGTGGTGATCCCGATCTTCGCGACGATGCGGGCGGTGGGGCTCTACGACCACCTCCTCGCCCTCGTCCTCATCTACGCGGCCTTCTCGCTGCCGTTCGCGGTCTGGATGCTGAAGGGGTTCCTCTCGGAGATCCCTCCCGAGGTCGAGGAAGCGGCGCTCGCGGACGGGGCCGGCCGGTGGCGGGCGTTCTTCCAGATCCTCCTGCCGATGCTCTCCCCGGGCCTCTTGGCGGCGTCGGTGATCACCTTTGCGCTGAGCTGGAGCGAGTTTCTCTACGCGCTGATCCTGACCGCGACGCCGCGCTCGCAGACGTTCTCGATCGCGGTCTGGAGCTTTGTGACCGAATTCGAGATCATCTGGAACCAGATGGCGGCCGTCGGGGTGATCTCCGCGCTCGTGCCGGTGGTCCTGCTGCTGGCGGCCCGGCGGTACGTCATCTCGGCGCTCACGTTTGGGGCGGTCCGGGAGAAGGCATAGAAGGCCGGTGACGCGATGACGGTCAAGGTCGGCATCCTCGGCGCCGGATACATCGGCGGGGTCCACGCGCGAAACCTGCGCCGCGACGAGCGCGCGACGCTCGTCGGCGTCGCCGACATCCGCCCGGAGGCGGCGCAGCGGCTCGCCGGCGAGGTCGGCACCCGCGCGCTTCCCGACCTGGGCGCGCTGCTGCACGAAGGGGCGCAGGCCGTCTACGTGACCACGCCGAACGCGCACCACGTGGACCCGGTGCTGGCCGCCCTCGGCGCGGGCGTCCACGTCTTCAGCGAGAAGCCGATGGCGACCACGCTCGAAGGCGCGCGGCAGATCGCCGCGGCCGCATCACGGAGCAAGGGCCGCTACCAGCTGGGGTTCAACCGCCGGTGGGCGCCCGCGTATGCGTTCGTGCGCGCGCTGATCGCGTCGGGGGAGCTCCGGCCGGCGATGGCGCACGTGAAGATGAACCGGGGGGAGCTGCAGTCGCCCCCGTGGGTGAGCACGACCGCGCTGACCGGAGGGTTCCTGTACGAGTCCACGATTCACCTCCTCGATATGTGCCGGTTCCTCCTGGGGGACATCGCCGCGGTCCTCTGCCGCGCCCGGACCACCGCCTATCAGGAGCCGGACGGGTTTGCGGCCATCCTCCGGTGCGCCTCCGGCGCGCTCGTGACCTTCCACTCCTGCGCGCACGCGACCTGGATCTTCCCGTTCGAGCGGATCGAGCTCTTCGGCCCCCACCAGGCCGTCGTGACGGAGGAGATGGAACGGGTGAGCATGAGCCCCGGGCTCGGGCGCGAGATCGCGGTCCGGGACTTCTTCCAGCTCCCCATGGAGGAGAAGTGGGGGTACCGCCTGGAGGATCGGAAGTTCCTCGACGCCATCCTCGGCGGAGAGCCGCCGGCCGTGACGGCCGAGGACGGCCTGCGGGCGACCGAGCTCGTGGAAGCCTGCTACCGGAGCGCCCGCGGCGGGACCGAGGTGGCGCTGCCCCTTGCCTGATCCGCTGCCGTACCGGCTCCTGGCGTTGGACATCGACGGCACGCTCGTCGCCGGCGACAAGGTGGTGCCGCCGGGAGTCGTGCGGGCGATCAAGGCGGCGCAGGCCGGCGGGATGCGCGTCTGCCTGGCCACCGGCCGCCGGCCGGAGTCCGCCCGGCGGTTCGTCGACACCGTGGGCGCGGATCCCCCGACCATCGTGTAC
>VBAN01000499.1 GCA_005882445.1 Candidatus Segetimicrobium genomatis
GAGCAGGAGGTCCCGGCCTACAGCCCGGCCGAAGGGCGCACGCACAAAGACTTCAGCGCGTTTGCCGCCGACGAGCTCCAGGCCATCACCGATCTCATCATCATCATCGCCCGCCTCATCGCCACCCGGCTCTCCCGGCGCACCCGGGCGGCCCGGCGGGGGTCCCTCGTCGATCTCCGGCGGACGATGCGCCGCAATCTCCGGTACGGCGGGGACGTCCTCGACCTGGTGTGGCGCCGCCGGAAGATCCGGAAGGCCAGCCTGGTGCTGCTCTGCGACGTCAGCGGGTCGATGGACATCTACAGCCGGTTCCTCGTCCAGTTCATTTACGCGCTGCAGGGGGCGCTCAGCCACGTGGAGTCGTTTTTGTTCAGCACGTCCCTCAGCCGGGTCACCGATGTGCTCGGGCACCGCGACATCCGCGAGGCCCTGCGCGATGCGTCCGAACGGGTGCCGGACTGGTCCGGCGGCACCAAGATCGGAGCGAGCCTCAGGCAATTCAATGAAGCGTACGGGCGGCTGGCGGACGGCCGGACGATCGTCGTCATCTGCAGTGACGGCTGGGACACGGGCGACCTCGACATCCTCGAGTCCGCGATGCGGACGCTGCACGCCCGCGCCGGCCGGGTGATCTGGCTCAACCCCTTGCTCGGCAGTCCGGGCTACGAGCCCGTCACCCAGGGGATGAGCGTCGCGCTGCCGTACGTGGACGTGTTCGCCTCCGCCCACAACCTCAGCGGCCTGCAGGCGCTCGAGCGGTATCTGCACAGCCCCCGGGGGCGTTCGGGCCGGAGGCGCACGCCGATCGACGCGTGGAGTGGAACAATGGTCACGGCGGGCCGGGCCGCGGCCGCGGGGGCCCGCCATGCAGGAGACGGGCTGTGAAGGAGATCCGGGAGATCCTCAACGCCCTCGCCGCCCTGCGGGCGAGGGGCGAGCCCGCCGCCCTCGCGACGATCATCCGCGTCGCGGGGTCCACCTACCGCCGCGCCGGCGCCCGGCTGCTGATCCGGCAGGACGAGACGACGGTCGGCTCGATCAGCGGGGGCTGCCTGGAGGGCGATGTCGCCGAGGCGGCCCGGGAGGTCCTGCGGACCGGGCGCGCGCAGATGATGACCTACGACCTGACCGCCGACGACGACGCGGTCTGGGGGCTCGGGCTCGGCTGCAACGGCAAGATCGAGGTCTTCGTCGAAGCGGTCCGGCCCGACGCTGAGCCGGATTTCGCGGCACTGCTGCAGGCGTGCATCGACGACCGCCGGTTCGCGGCGCTGGCGACCCTGATCGCCTCGCCATCCGAGAGCGGCCGCGCCGGCGTAGGAACGCGGCTGTTCGTCCCTGAGGAAGGTCGGGTCGCAGGCTCGCTCGGCGACGCCGCCCTCGACGCCCGCGTGACGGCCCTGGCGAGGCGGCAGATCGCCGCCGGGAAGACGACCACGCTTCCCGTGGATCTCCCGGGCGGGCGCGGGGAGCTGTTCATCGAGGTGATCACGCCGCCCCTCCCGCTGCTGGTCTGCGGGGCGGGGCACGACGTCCTGCCGCTCGTCCGCCAGGCGCACGAGCAGGGCTGGTGGGTGATGGTCGCCGACAGCCGGCCGGCGTTCGCGACCCGCTCCCGGTTCCCCCAGGCCGATGAAGTCTTCCTCGTGGAGGATCGAGACGTCGGCCGGGCCGTGCGGATCGACCGCCATACCTTTGTCGTCGTCATGACCCACAACTTCCTGCATGATCTCGAAATCCTTCGAGGGCTGCTCGGGACCCCGGCGCGGTACATCGGCCTCCTCGGCCCGCGCGCGCGCACCGACAAACTGCTGGCCGAGTTGGAGCGCAGCGGGGTGGCGCTCGACGACACGCAGCGCGCGCGGCTGTATGGGCCCGTGGGGCTGGACACCGGCGCGGATTCCCCCGAGGAGATCGCGCTCAGCATCCTGACCGAGATC
>VBAN01000500.1 GCA_005882445.1 Candidatus Segetimicrobium genomatis
CCTGAACAGGCACGGCACGTACCTGTTCCAGAGCGCCGTCCCGCAGGCGGGCGGGGGGACCGTGATGGTATGGGCGGCGATCCGGCCCGAAGCCGGCGGCAAGTTCGGCTACGCGGTTGGGGTGCGAGGAGCGAACAACCTGCCGAGTGCAAACCCGGTCGCGGTGATCCTGGTGGTCGGCAGCAATGCGGGCAGTGCGACGGCAAACGCCTACTTCCTCGACAACGAGGAGTGAGCGGTCCGGCCTGCGGCGCGCCGGCCGCGGGCGGGCAGGTTACGGTCGTTCTTTCTTCCGGGCGTGGTGCCGCCGGGCTTTCGCGCGGTTTCCACACGACCGCATGTCGCACCAGCGCCGGCTGCGGTTGTGGCTGGTATCCATGAAGAGCCAGTCACAGCCCTCCCCGGCGCAGCGCCCCACCCGGGGCGCCTCTCCCGACACGAGGAGCTCCGCCGCCGATCGCACGACCGGCCAGATCACCCGGTGCAGGTGCTCGCGGTCGTCCGCCCACCCCCAGGCGTAGCCGCCCGCGCGCGGCAGGACACGGAGGTGGACCATGGCTCGCGACAGGCCCGCGCCCAAGGCGCTGAGGTCGGCCTGCTCGGGCTCGCGCCCCGCGATGACGGCCGCGAAGATCCTGAAGATCGTCTCCCGGATGCCGACCGCCTCCGTGAGCGCCGTCGCCGCCTCCGCGGGACGCCGTCGCGCGCCCTCGGTGAGGTGCTCGGCTTCCGGACCGCTCAGGACCCCAGCCTGCCGTCCCCACGACACCAGGTCGCGGTAACTCGTCAAATATTCCTTGGGGCTGCCCCGCGATCCGCCGAGCGTGTTGGCAAAATCCAGGCACAACCGCCCGCCGGTGAGCCCGAACACCTTTTCCTGATCAGCCAGCTGAGCCATCGCGTTCCCCCCCGGCTCAGTCCCGCTTACAAGCCTCGCCAGACCGCGTCTCACATGCAGTTAACCTTCAACATTTACTTGACAGGTTAGAGGCGGCTCCGCTAGGCTATAACCACCAAAACGCAGTTTATCAGGTTAACGTACATTTCACAAGGGACGCCTTCGAGATGGCGTGAGGCCAGGCCGGCCTGCGACAGACAGATCCGCGGGCGAAACCCCGAGACCCAAAAGGAGGCCCACCGATGATCGCAGACCTCAGGGATGTCTGTGTTCGCGAGTGGATGGTCACGGACGTTCCGGTGATCACCGCGCAGACGACAATCGCCACCGCGCTCCGGCTCTTGCGCGAGCAGGGCGCCCCGGTCCTCCCCGTCGTGTCGGAGGGACGGTTCCTCGGCCTCGTGGATGAGAAGACGTTGCTGCGGTTCACCCCGTCCGAGGCCACGACCCTCGACGTCTACGAACTGCGCGAGGTGCTGGACAAGTTGACCGTGGGCCGCGTGGCCGCGCCGGCGTCGGTCATCCTCACGCCGGGTGCGTCGCTCGAGGACGCGGCCGCCCTGATGCTGCGGGAGAGCGCCGACGTGATCCCCGTGGTCGAGCAGGGCCGCTTCCTGGGGCTGCTCGTCTGGATCTCTCTGCTCGCGGCCGCGGTGGGCGACCCGGGCGAGGCGATCAGGCGCTGACGCCGGCGGAACGGAGGAAGCCCGCCTGGATCCACCGAAACGAAACGAACGGTCTGCGCCGCGGAAGGATCCGCCTAGGAGGATCCACATGGAGGACAGGCCCCTCGAGCTCATGATCCCCGGACCGGTCCCGGTGAGCCCCGACGTGCTCGAGGCGATGGGGCAGCCGGTGCGCCAGCACTACGGTCCGGAGTGGCAGCCGTTCTACGAACAGTTCGTCGCGCGGCTGCGGCGGATCTTCAAGACCACCGGGTCCGTCTATCCGATCCCGTCCTCAGGAAGCGGCGGCCTGGAGGCGATGCTCGGGACGCTGATCGGCGCCGACG
>VBAN01000122.1 GCA_005882445.1 Candidatus Segetimicrobium genomatis
AGACCGGCCGGCCACGCATCGACGCCGCCCGCCTCGCCGAACTCGAAAAGCTCGACGGCAAGTTCGTGGTCCACTCGAACGACGATACGCTCTCGGCCGCCGATCTCGCCCTGGGCTACAAACAGTTGCAGCGAGTCGAAGTGGCTTGGCGCTCGTTGAAGAGCGGCTTGAAGCTGCGTCCCGTCTAAGCGGGTCGGCGACCGCGCCGATCTGAAGCGGATAAAACTCGCTCAATTGTTGAGCCCGAACGGCACCGTCTGGCAGATCACTGAGCCCCCGCCAGAGGCTCTCAAACGCCTGAAATCCCTGAAGATCCAGAAACCCCCGCCGATCCTGCACCTGGCCTGAGCGCCTAGATACACGCCCGCTCCGCACCGTCGCTGCAACTCATTGCCGCGCTTCGAAAACTCGACCCCTCGTATCCAGCTGCTGTCAAAGTCGGGTTTAAGCTCCCCGTGCCAAAGCAGGTGTGTACGCTGTATGATACGTTTTGCAGGTATTTATTGACATCTACCTCATTTTCGTATCATCGTTAGACGTATGGGCACTACCGGCAACGCAGACCGCATCCTGCGACTCGCCAGCGAACGCGGCCTCGTGCGCGCGCGGGACCTTGCGGGCCACCAAATTCCTCGCGCCACCCTTTCGCGCCTAGTCGCGAGCGGCCGGCTAGTTCAGATTTCACGCGGCCTGTACGCGCTGCCCAAGCACTCGCGCTCCGAGCAATACCAGCTCGCAGAGATCGCTGCCCGCACCCCACACGGTGTCTTCTGCCTACTGACCGCGCTTCGGTTTCATGAGCTCACGACCCAGTCGCCGCACGACATCTGGCTCGCGATTCCGAACAAGGCCCGTCCCCCGAAACTCGAGTATCCGCCACTCCGCGTCGTCCGGTTCTCCGGCCAGGCGCTGACCAAGGGCGTAGAAACCCACATTGTGGACGGTGTCACCATCCGCGTGTACTCCGTCGCGAAGACCGTCGCCGACTGCTTCAAGTATCGCAACAAGACTGGCCTGGACGTGGCGCTCGAGGCGCTCCGCGAGTCCCGACGCGAGAAGCGCGCAACTAACGACGAACTCTGGCGGTACGCCAAGATCTGCCGCGTCGCAAACGTCATGCGCCCGTACATGGAAAGCCTCGAGTGACGCCGAAGGCAAACCTCGGTGCTTCGGTCCGCGCCCGGCTTCTGAACAAGGCCAAAGCCGAGAAGATAGAGTTCCAACTATTACTGACTCGCTTCGCGCTGGAACGTCTTCTCTACCGCCTCAGTATTTCGCCCCACCGCGAACGGTTCCTGCTGAAGGGCGCCCTGCTATTCGATCTATGGTTCGATGAGCCCCATCGTCCCACGCGCGATGCCGACTTTCTGGGTGTCGGTCCAGCCGATCTACCGACCTTGGCGGCAACATTCCGCGAAATCTGCGCGACGGATGTGGATGACGGTATCGCCTTTGACCCGACCTCGGTAAAGGCCCAAGAGATCCGCAAGGACGCGAACTACGCCGGTATCCGAATCACACTGCTGGGACTGTTGGATGGCGCACGGTGCCCCGTGCGGGCCGATATCGGCTTCGGTGACGCCGTGACTCCAGCGGCGGAGGAGATC
>VBAN01000123.1:0-1993 GCA_005882445.1 Candidatus Segetimicrobium genomatis
ACGGCCCCGTCCCGACGGCGTGGCGGATGAGCGCGTCCTCGCCGTTTTGTTTGAGGTATCCGGGCGGCACGATCATCCCGTAGTAGCCAAGGAATCGCGGCATGTTCGGCCAGGGCTGCGACGTGGTGAACCGCACCGTACTGTCGTCGTCGACCACGGTCACCGCCTTGATCAGCTGCAGCGAGCCGGCGCCCGGCCAGTGCGTCTTGGGGTCGAGCATCCGGTCGAACGAGAACTTGACGGCGTCGGCATTGAAGGGCTCGCCGTCGTGAAACTTCACGCCTTTGCGCAGTTTGAACTCCCAGGTGGTGGGGTCGACGGCCCGCCACGACAGCGCCAGGCCCGGCTTGAGATTCAGGGCGGCGTCGCGGTGAACCAGCGTGTCGTAGATATTGGCCAGGACGGCAATCGTCGCGAGGCCGGTGTTCTTGGCCGGGTCGCCCGTGGCAATGTCGGCGCTTTGAGCCACGACCAGGGTGCGGGGCGTCTGCGCCTGCGTCGCCGCACCCGGACCCACCGCGAGCACGAGCGCCACCCCGGCCCAGACTGCAACGATCCTCCGCCGGCTACCGGCTATCATTGCGACACCTCCCCCCAACTTCGCCTCACGCGGGCCGCGTCGACATGATATCGCCGCCTCCCTCTACCAGCCTGCGGCGTAACTCTCGCGGCGGGGGTCGGCCCCGCCTTCGAGGACGCCGCCGTCGCGGCGGCGGATCGCGCAGACCGCGGCCACCGAGGGCGCGACGTCGGGTAGCACCTCAACGGCATGGCCGAGGGCGGCGAGCCGGTCCCGTACGGCCGGGGGAATTCGGCCCTCGACGCGCAGCACCCCCGGTTCGTATGGGTGGGGGTGAAAGGACGACGGAAAACTCGCCGAGATGACCCGCGGCGCTTCGATGGCGGCCTGCACGTTCATCCCAAAGTCCAACACGTTGCACACCACCTGGACCATCGCCTGGACCTGAGCATCGCCGCCGGGACAGCCGAAGGGCATCAGCGCCCGCCCCGATTGCATGAGCATGGCGGGATTCGGCGTCAGCCGCGGACGCTTGCCGGGCGCGATCGCGGAGGGATGCCCCGGGATGGTCCAGAGCTGCGCCCCGCGCGTCGAGATGATCATCCCCAGGCCGTCGGCGAGCGGCGCGCTCAGGCCGGGGTCGGACGGCGTCGCGCAAAAGGCGTTGCCGTCGGCGTCCATCGCGCACACGAAGGCCGTATCGGCCTGCGCCGCGCCGGCGGAGGAAGCCGGAACGTACCCCGGAGGCCCCGAGCGTCCTTCATACCGCCATGGATTTCCGGGGAGCGGAAGTCCCGGATACGCCCGCGCCGGATCGATCAGGCGGCGCCGCTCGTCCGCGTACTCGGGATCGAGCAAACCCGTCATGGGCACGTCGACCTGATCCGGATCCCCGAAGAACGCTTCCCGGTCGGCGCACGCGACCTTGATCGCCTCGATGAGGTAGTGGAGGTGCGCGGCGCTTCCCTGCCCCAGTTGCCGCAGGTTCTGACCCTGGAGCACATTCAAGACCATTGGCAGGAGCGGTCCCTGCGACCACGGCCCGCAGGCATGCACCTCCACATCGCGGTACCGCGAGGAGACCGGCGGCCCGATCGCGACACGGTACGCCGCCAGATCCTCCGCATCCAACTCGCTTCCGGTCCGTTCGGCGTGCGCGGCGAGCTCCCGCGCGATCTCGCCGCGGTAGATCTCATCCCGGGCCGCCCCGATGGCCGCCTCGCGTCCACGTTGCCTGGCGCCGTTTTCGACGTCGATGAGCCGCCTGAACACGCCGCCCAGCTCCCGCTGCACCAGGACCTCGCCCACCTGCGGCGGCCGGCCGTTGGGCAGGAACACCCGCGCGCTGGCGGGCCATTCACGCAGCCGCGGGGCTAGGGTGGCGATTGAACGGGCAAGGCGGTCGTAGACCGGGAATCCGTCGCACAAATCGCACGCCGGCGCCAGCACCTCGCGAAGCGTAAGGCGCCCGTA
>VBAN01000123.1:2022-15739 GCA_005882445.1 Candidatus Segetimicrobium genomatis
CGCCGGCGTGACGTAGCGCGGCGCGCCGAGCGGCATGTCCCCACCGTACCGCTCGAGAAACCGTTCGAGGGTCAGCCGCCGCGGCCAGCATCCGACGCCGGCGATCGTCTCGGGCCGCGGCATCCCGGACCGGAAAAACATGATCGGCGCGACCCCGCCAAAATCCGTCATATGGCGTTCGAGGACGTTGAGCGCGATCCCGGCGGCCACCCCCGCGTCCGCAGCATTGCCGCCGAGCGCGAACATGCGAAGTCCGGCCATCGTGGCCAGGTAGTGCGTCGAGCTGACCACGTGTTTCGTGCCCAGGAATGCGGGCCTGCCTTGCGTGACGGCGAGCACCGGGCCGGAGGCCCCGGTCATCAAGTCAAGCATCCCACACCTCGTCGAGGGGCTCGTGTATAGTACTTTTCGCACGGCAACCTGCGAATCCCGCCATGCGTCAGCCTCCACGAGGAGATGGAAAGCGCGCCACAGAAGAGCGCACCCCCAATGACCCAGCCCCCCCTTGCCGTGGAGATGCGGGGGATCACGAAGCGGTTCCCCGGGTTGGTCGCCAACGATGCCGTCGATTTCACCCTCGCCCGCGGAGAAATCCACGCGCTGCTCGGCGAGAACGGCGCCGGCAAGTCGACGCTGATGAAGGTCCTCTACGGCTTCTACCGGCCCGATGCGGGGGAGATCCACCTCCACGGCGCGCCGGTTAGGTTCCGGTCTCCGCGCGATGCCCTCGACGCCGGCCTCGGGATGGTGTTCCAGCAGTTCATGCTTGTTCCGTCGCTGTCCGTCACCGAGAACGTCCTCCTCAGCCTGCCGGCCGGCGGGGTCCGCCTCGACGCCGGGCGGGCCGCCGCGGAGATCGGCGCGCTGGCCGCCCGGTACGGCATGGCGGTCGAGCCCGCGGCCCGCGTGTGGCAGTTGAGCGTGGGCGAGCAGCAGCGGGTCGAGATCCTCAAACTCCTGGCGCGCGGCGCGGAGATCCTGATCCTCGACGAACCGACCTCGGTGCTCACGCCTCAGGAAACCCACGACCTCTTCACCACGCTCCGCCGTCTGGCCTCGGAGGACCGGGCGGTGGTCATCATCACCCACAAGCTTCAGGAAGTCATGGCCGTCTCCGACCGGGTCACCGTTTTGCGGGGCGGGCGCCACATCGCCACCGTCGCCACCGCCGAAACAACGCCGCGGGCGCTGGCGCGCATGATGGTGGGTCGGGAGACGTTCGACCAGGTGCGCCGCGAGCCCGTTCCACCCGGGCCCGCGGTCCTGGAGGTGGAGGACCTCCGCGGTCTCAATGACCGCGGGCAGGCGGCTCTCCGCGGCTTGTCCTTCTCCGTCCGGGCCGGAGAGATTCTGGGGATCGCCGGGGTCGCGGGGAACGGGCAGCGCGAGCTCGGCGAGATGGTGGCCGGGTTGCGCCGCCCCACCGGGGGGCGCATCCGCATCGACGGCCGGGACCGCACGAAGGCGTCGCCCCTCGCGATCCTCACGAGCGGCGTGGGGCATGTCCCCGAAGACCGCCTGGGGACCGGGGTGGCACCCAACCTCAGCGTTGCGGACAACCTGGTGCTCAAGGCGTACCGGTCGCCCCGGTTTGGCCGGGGTCCGGTCCTCGATCGCCGCGCGATCCTCGACCACGCGGAAGGGCTGATCGCCGAGTTCGGCATCCGCACCCCCGGTCCCGACGCTCCGGCCCGGACGCTCTCCGGCGGCAACCTGCAGCGGCTGATCCTGGCCCGCGAGATCAGCAGCCGTCCGCGGATGATCCTCGCGTTTCATCCCACCCGCGGGCTCGATGTCGGCGCGACCGAGACCGTCCACCAGATGATGCTGGCCCAGCGCCGCGCGGGGGTGGCGATCCTGCTGATCTCCGAGGACCTCGATGAGATCCTCGCGTTGAGCGACCGCATCGCGGTGATCTCCGCCGGCGAACTCGTCGACACGGTGCGGGCCGCCGCCGTCACCGTTGAAGCCCTTGGCTTGATGATGGCGGGGGTGCGGCCGGCGGCCGGCGCGGGCGCCCGCGACCGCCGGTCGCCGTGATCTCGTTCGAGGCGCGCGACGCCCCGGCGCGGTGGACCTCGTGGGCGGTCCCCGCGGCGTCGATCCTGGCGGCCTTCATCGTCGGGGCGGCGGTGCTCGGCCTCGCCGGGGTCGACCCCCTGGCCGCATACGGGGAACTGCTCAGCGGCCCCTTTGGCAGCGGATTCGGGTTGACGGAAACGCTCGTCAAGGCGACGCCGCTGATCCTGACCGGCCTCGCCGTCCTTGTGCCCGCGCGGATGAGACTCTGGAACATCGGAGCCGAGGGCCAGTTCCAGCTCGGCGCCATCGGCGCGGCCGCTGTGGCGCTGTTCACGCCGCTGGGGCGCTCGCCGGGAGCCGTGCCCGCGGTGCTCCTCGCCGGCATGGCGGCCGGGGCGGCCTGGTGTCTCGTGCCGGCCGCGCTCCGCGCCTGGCTGCGGGTGAACGAGACGATCACCACGCTGCTCCTCAACTACGTCGCGCTGCTGCTCGTGGATTCCCTGATCTATGGCCCGTGGAAGGATCCCGCCGGCCGCGGCTTCCCGCTCTCGGCGACGTTTCCGGCCGCGGCGAAGCTCCCAGTCCTCCTCCCGGGGACCCGCGTGCACCTGGGCCTGCTCCTCGCGGTCGCGGCCGCCGTTGCCGTGGCGATCGTGCTCAGCCGGACCCGCTGGGGCTTCGAGATCCGGGTGATCGGCGATAACCCCGTCTGCGCGAGATACGCCGGCATCGACCTCGTTCGCAACACCATCCTGGTCATGGGTCTCGCGGGCGCGCTCGCGGGGCTCGCCGGCGCCGGGGAGGCGTCCGCGATCGCGGGACGGCTGCAGCGGGGCCTCTCTCCCGGCTACGGGTACACGGGCATCATCGTCGCCTGGCTCGCCAAACTCAATCCGATCGCCGCGGTCCTCGTCGCGGTGCTCCTGGGCGGACTGTTCTTGGGAGGCGACGCCCTTCAGATCTCGCTCGGGCTGCCGATCGCCGTCGTCTACATGCTGCAGGGGCTCATCTTCTTCTTTGTTCTGGGCGGCGAGGTCCTCGTCGCGTACCGCGTCGTGATCCGCCGGAGGACGCCGGTTCAGATGAGCCCGGCCGCATCGCGGTGACCCTCGCCGCCGTCGCGGTGCTCGCGGCGGCCGTCCGCGCGGGGACCCCGGTGCTCTTCGCCACCCTGGGCGAGATCTTCGCCGAGCGGGCGGGGATCCTCAACCTGGGCGTCGAGGGGATGATGCTCGTCGGCGCGCTCGCCGGGTTCGCCGCCACGGCGCGTACGGGGAACCCGTGGGCGGGCGCCGCGGCCGCCGGCTTCGTCGGGGGGTGCCTCGGCCTGATCCATGCGCTGCTGACCATCACGCTCCGCGCCAACCAGGTGGCGAGCGGGCTCGCGCTCACGATCTTCGGGACCGGCGTCTCGGCGTTCTTGGGGCGCGGCTACGTCGGCGTGCCCGCGTCCGGGTTTGAGACAACCCCCCTGCCCCTGCTCAGCCGCCTCCCCGGGCTCGGGCCGATCCTCTTCCAGCAAGACCCCCTCGTCTACCTGAGCTTCGCCGCGGTGCCCCTCGCCTGGTACGTCCTCTACCGGACCCGTTGGGGGCTCGAGATCCGTGCCGTGGGGGAGCGTCCCGAGGCGGCGGATGCGATGGGTGTGGACGTGGCCCGCGTCCGCTATGCCTGCGTGGCGGCCGGAGGCGTCCTGGCGGGCCTCGGCGGGGCCTTTCTGTCGACCGCGTACACGAGCATGTGGATCGAGAACATGACGGCGGGGCGCGGGTGGATCGCGGTGGCCCTCGTCATCTTCGCGACCTGGGATCCACTGAGAGCCGTCGCGGGCGCCTACCTCTTCGGCGGCGTGAATGCCCTCCAGCTCCATCTCCAGGCCACGGGGACCAACCTCCCGATCTACCTCCTGCTCATGGCCCCTTACGTGTTCACGATCATCGTCCTCGTGGTGGCGACCCAGGAGACCGCCCGCAAGCGTCTCGGCGCGCCCGCGGCCTTGAGCGTGCCCTACTCCCGGACGGACTGAGCGTGGGATGCCGCGTCCCGCGCCGGCGATCCGGCGCGGGACGCAACCCGGTGCGAGTCACCTACAGCAGGCGCCGATCAGGGCACCGGCAGGTAGGGGCGCATCATCTCGTTGTCCTCATGGTCGAGAATGTGGCAGTGCAGGACATAGCCGGGCCCCTTGGTGGGGTCGAACGGGAAGAGGTTCTGGCCCGGCTGCACGCCGCCGACCAGAGTGGCCTGCGGCGCCCAGCGCACCACGAAGCGGTTCACGAACCCCGGGAACACCTTGATCGTGTGGACCGGTCCCGACAGGAACGGACTGAAGGCCGGGTTGCCGCCGAGGGCGCCGTCGGCGTTGGGCTTCAGGTAGTCGTGCGGCGGCCCGTACCCCGGAATGATCACCCCGAGCGGGTAGTTCACCACCCCCCAAGTGACGCTGCCGTCCGGGTTGTCCGTGTACCCGAAGAATTGCCCGCCGGGGAACTGGGAGGCCCAGGCCGCCGTGTAGGCATCGATCGTCACCGGCTGACGATTGATGAGTTGGAACTGGATGAGGTGGATGTGGATGGGGTGGGCGTCGACCGTCAGATTGAGGAATTCCCAGACTTCCGTGGAGCCGACCCGCGGCAGTTCGGTCATCCAGATGCCCTGGCCAAACGTGTCCTGTTTGGAGCCCGGGACCCGAGTATCGGGAGGATTCCCTGCGCGATCGCGGATGCCCCGCCACTTGGTGTTGTTGATGAGGTCCTCGACCGGCTGGCCGGCGGGGCTTTCGAATTCGAACAGGACGAGCTGCCGCGTGTTGCTGGGCTGAACCCTGGGAGCCAGCTGGCCGGCGACCGGGTCGGCCAGGCGGACGATAATCGGTTCCTGGTTCTGCCCTCCGCGCAGAGGGGCTCCGCTCGCCGGATTGTAGGTGGTGTCGCTGCTGGAGAGCGGCAGGTTCACCCGTAATTCCATGACCGAGCGCGTCGGGTCCGACGGATGCAATGGGTTCCCGCTGGGGAAGGGGACCTGAGCATCGTTCGTCAGCGTGAGGCGCCTGCCGGAAGCGCCCGTGAAATCGAGGATGATGTCGGCCCGCTCCGACGGTGCGAGAAAGAGCCGCGTCGTCGGGGTAGGATGGGTGGCGAACGGTTCGACCAGGCCCGGCAGTTGGACCGGTCTGTCCAGAAGGCCGCCGTCGGTGCCGATCTGCCAGAGGGGCGGCCCCTGGGCGCCGTTCTTCGAGTCGGCCAGCCCCATCCGGTAGAAGCGGGAGTTGGACGAGTTGACGATATGGAAACGATAGCGGCGCGGCTCGACATTGAGGTAGGGCCAGCTGCGGCCGTTGACGCAGATCACATCCCCAAAGAACTCCGGGATCCAGAACGGATGGAGGCCGGGATTGCCGGGGGCACCGTCGACGAGCGAGGGGTTCGCGGGGCTGTCAGGAAACAGCAACTGGCCGTTGGTGTCGAACTGGCGGTCCTGGATCATGAGCTCGATCTCCTGCGGCCCGGCCGGGAGCCGCAGCGGGTTGTCCGATCTGCCGGTGTCGTACTGGTCGCGGATGAAATAGAAGGCGGCCAGCCCCGAGAACACGTTGAGGCGTGTGATCCCCAGCGCGTGGTCGTGGAACCAGAGCGTGGCGGCCTGCTGGCCGTTGGGGTACTCGTAGACGGCCGCGTTGGGGTCGGTCGCGATCAGGGTGCTGTACCCTTTGCCGTGGCGTCCATCGGGCGTGAACCAGGCTTCGGGAGCCCCATCGAACAAGGACGAGTCCTCGGCCCCGTGGAGATGGACCACTGTCGGGATAGGCCCCGTGAAGGGATCGAACGAGCCCATCTGATGGAGCGGGTCCGCCCAGTGGATGGTCTGGTCGAAGGTGAGGTACTTGCGGAGGAACGGGTCGAGCGGCAGCGCGTTCACGTACTTGACCGTCGTCGTCCTGCCCCGCTGCGCTTCGATGGTCGCACCCGGCCACGAGGGCGCCGCGTCGCCCACCTGGTAGCCCCATACGTAGGTTCCTGCATTGAAGGGAGCGGGCCGGCCCGCGTACAGGTCTTCGGGCAGCACGTTCTGCTGGAACTCGAACATCCCGACCTCGATGGACGGGTCGCCGATGCGCCTGCCGGCGAATGTGGGGAGTGGGTCCACGAACTTGGGAATCTTGCCGCCGTCCAGTGCCGTCTGCGGCGTCCCAACCGAGGCGAAGGCGCGCACGGTGTTGAAGAGGAGCCCGCTCGTTGGGTCGAGCTGCCACCGAATGAGCGCGCCTGCGCCCACCGCCGCTCCCAGTTGCAAGAATGTGCGCCGGGTCGTCATATCTATCCCTCCGTCCTCTTTGTCGTGGCCGTGCCGCGCACAGGCGCCTCGTGCCCTCCCCAGAACAGCGCCAGGATCGTGAGGGGGAGTCCGGCGGCTTGGCCCGTGAACGCATCGCCGAGCGCGTGGCCGGCGTAGCGCGCCAGGGCCGCGGGACTACTGGTGGACCGGCGCGGCAGCGGGACGTGGGAGTGGGTCGCGGCGCCCGCATGCACGTGGGTCAGGCGATCCGCCGTGTCGTGCAGCGCCGCGCCCGGCACCAGCAGCGCGGCGAAGAGCAGGGCGATGAGGCAGGCCCGGCCCACGATATCCAGGGGATTGGATCTGCTGAGGCCAAGCCGGTCAGCGATCCGCAGACCCGCCCAGACCGCCGCCGCGGCCAGGGGCAGTGCGAGCAGGCTGTCGCTGAGCCAGTGCAGCGCCTGGTACAGGGGGAGGGCCGCCAACGTCCACCTGTCTGTATGGAGGAACTGTTCCAGTGCGATGGTCGGCAACGCCAGAACCAGCGCAAGGCCTAGCGTGGCATCCCCACCCGAGGGCGCGACTGGGTTGTAGGTGGGACCAGAACGCTCGGATGGCATGAGGGCACCCCTCCATAGAGTCGTATATTCTCTGCTCCCAACCCATGGGGTGTTTGCCGGAAATTGAGCAGGGAATGTTCCTGGAAATTCAGAAAACCTGTCTTCGAATGGCACCCGTCAAGTATAGATCGACGTTAAACTTCTGGAGTGTCCGGAAGGAGCATCCATGAACAGGCGTGCGAGGCTGATGAGCGTGTTTCTTGTGGGGGCGCTGGCAATCGCGCTGACGATCGGGCCCGCGCCGGGCGCGGAGAAACTGAAGGTCGGGTTCGTCTACGTCGGACCCATCGGGGACGCGGGGTGGACCTACGCGCACGATCAGGGCCGGAAGTACCTCGAGCGCCACGATGCCAATGTCGCCACCGCCCCCGTCGAGAGCGTCCCGGAAGGGGCCGACTCGGAGCGGGTGTTCACCGATCTCGCCCGCAAGGGATACCGGCTCATCATCGGCACGTCGTTCGGCTACATGGACCCCATGGTCAAGGTCGCCTCGGAATTCCCGAACGTCGCCTTCGTACACATCTCCGGATTCAAGCGGGCCAAGAACCTCGCGACCGCGTTCGGCCGGATCGAGCAGCCGCGCTACCTCACCGGCCTCGTCGCGGGGGCGATGACCAAGACGAACATTATCGGCTACGTCGCGGCCCACCCCATCCCTGAGGTCGTCCGCGGGATCAGCGCCTTCACGCTCGGCGTTCGGGCGATCAATCCGAAGGCCTCCGTGCACGTGGTGTGGTCCAACACCTGGTACGACCCCGGGCAGGAGAAGGAGGCGGCGGAGAGCCTCTTGAGCGTGGGCGCGGACGTGCTGACCCAGCACCAGGATTCGCCGGCGGTGGTCCAGGCCGCGGCGGCCAAAGGGAAGTACGCGGTGGGCTACAATTCCGACATGAGCAAGTTTGGGCCGAAGGCGTTCCTCACGGCGCCCGTGTGGAACTGGGGCCCCATGTATCTCTATCTGGCCAAGCAAGTCGAGGCAGGGACCTTCACGGGGGAAGACCTCTGGTGGGGCATGGACAAGGGCGTGGTCGATATCGCGCCGATCGGCCCGACGGTGCCCGCGGCGGTCAAGGACATGGTGATGGCGAAGCGCGGGGCCATGATCGCGGGGACGTTTCATGAGTTCGCCGGGCCGATCAAGGATCAGGGCGGCGCCGTGCGGGTGCCGGCCGGCAGCGTCCTGAGCGACGGCGCCCAGCTGTCGATGAACTGGTTCGTCCAGGGCGTGGTCGGCACGGTCCCGGCCAAATAAACCGGGTGCGCGGGCCCGGCCCCGCATCGGGGGCACGAAGTCAGGAGGCGTCCGCGTGGGCGGGCGCCTTCCACATCTTCCCCACGCCCGCCGGGCGCCGCGGCGGCGCCCCCGGAAGGGCCGTCCCGTGATCGTGACCGGCGCGTTCGTGATCACGCTGGATCCCGGCCGCCGGATCATCGGGGACGGCGCGGTCTGCACGCGGGACACGCACGTGCACCTGGCGCAGGCGCTCATCCGCGGGTGCGCCGACGACCGCGCGCTCGTGGAGTGGCTCTGCGACCGCGTCTGGGTCCTGCAGGGACATTTCACCGAGGACGACGGCCGGGTCAGCGCCCGCCTCTGCATCGCCGAGATGCTCCGATCGGGGACGACGACATTCCTCGAGTCCATGCTCGCCCACCGCTACGGGTTCGACGGCATCGCGGAGGCGGCGCGTGAGAGCGGGGTCCGCGCGACGCTCGCCAAGATTGTCATGGATACGCCGCGGTACGCGGATGCGGCGCTGCCGATGCACCCCGGGATGATCGAGGACCGCGAGACCGGGCTGGGCGGGACACTGGAGATGCACCGGCGGTGGCACGGGGCGGCGGACGGCCGGATCCGCGTCTGGTTCGGCCCCCGCACACCCGGCGCGGTCACCCCGGATCTGTACCGCGAGATCGCCCGCCTCGCCCGGGAGCACGGCCTGGGGATCACCATGCACCTCGCGGAGGTGCGGCAGGACCGGGAGTTCCTCCGGCGCGCGTATGGGCGGCTCCCGGTCGAGTTTGCCGAAGACGTGGGGCTGGTGGGCCCCCACGTGGTGCTCGTCCACATGATCTGGATCGGCGCGGACGAGATGCGCACGCTCGCGCGGACCGGAACCCATGTGTCCCATAACCCGTCGTCCAACTCCAAGCTGGGATCCGGGATCTGCCCCGTGCCGGCCCTGCTCGGCGCCGGGGTCAATGTCGCCCTGGGGTGCGACGGCGGCCCAAGCAACAACACCTACGACCTGGTGCGGGAGATGAAGCTCGCGGCGTGCCTCCACAAGGGAGTGACGGGCGATCCCCTGGTCCTCCCCGCGGAGCAGGTGCTGGAAATGGCCACGTTGGGCGGCGCCCGGGCGCTCGGACTGGAGCGCGAGATCGGCTCCTTGGAGGCGGGCAAGAAGGCCGATCTTGCCGTCTTCGCGATGCGCCGCCTCCACTTGACCCCCAGCCCCAACCCGGTCAGCACCCTCGTCTACGCCGCGGGGGGCGCCGACGTCTCGGACGTCATGGTGGATGGCCGCTGGGTGGTTCGAGACTCGCGGCTCCTCACCATGGACGAAGAGGAGGTCATCCGGGAGGCTCAGGCCCACGCGCGCGCGCTCCTGCATCGGGCGGGAATCGATGTCAGCCCGCGGTGGCCGGTCTCCTGATCGCACATGGGCCGGGGCGCGGCGGAGATGCGCCTCGGCGTGTGACGCGTGACCCGCGGATGGTCGCGGCGGATCAGAGGATGGCCAGGTACCCGACGCGAAAACCTGAGGCGGTGATATCCGATGGATCATCTGTCTCGCGCTGAGCGGCGACGGCGGGCCCGGCTGGCGGCGGCCGGCGCTTCTGAGGGAACCGGTAGACCCGCCGCGGAGCGCCTCTCCGCCTCCGCTCCCCCCACAGCGACAGCGCAGCGCGCGGCGCAGCACCCCGCTCGACGCGGCAGGCGGAGCCACGCTGCGGTGTGGTGGGTTGTCGCCGCGGCGCTGGTGGTCATCGCCGGAGGAGCCTGGTGGGCGGTGTCATCGCGCACATCCGCCCAGGGCGGGACGAACCTCGGCGATCCGGTCCCCGACGAAGGCAGAGACCATGTCGCAATCGGGACACCGATCCAATACCGCGCTCAGCCGCCGGCCTCGGGCAATCACTACCCCTCCCCGCTCGCGCCTGGGGTCTACCCCGATGGCCGTCTCCCCGGCTTCTGGGTGCACAACCTGGAGCATGGGTATGTCGTGCTGGTTTACAAGCCTCCCGTCTCTCCGGCGCTGCTCGACCAGTTCGACGAGATGGCGCGGGCGTTTCCGAAAAGCAAGTACGGATACGCGAAATTGGTCGTGGTCCCTTACTCGGAGATGCCGCATCCGTTTGCGGCGCTCGCCTGGGACAGGCGGCTGTGGCTCGACACGTTCGACCGGCAGAAGGTGCTGGCGTTTTACCGGGCCCACGTCGACCGCGGCCCGGAAGATGTACCGTAAGGTTCGTGCCGTTGTTCCCCCCCGCTACTGCATTGCGCGTGTCGCCCCGCCATCGATCAGGATCGTCGTCCCGGTGATGTAGCTGGCGTGGTCCGAGGCGAGGAACACCGCCATCGCGGCAAACTCCCGCGGGTCGCCGTAGCGGCCTAGAGGGATCCCCGCCGAGACCTCGCGCTCGATGACGTCGACCGGGCGGCTGCTGGCCCTCGCCGCCGCCTCATCGATCGCGCGGGCGCGATCCGTTCGGATTCGCCCGGGGGCGAGGTTGTTCACGAGGATCTTGTGCGGGGCCAGTTCAAACGAGAGCGTCTTCGTTAACGCGACGACCCCCGACCGGAAGACGTTGCTGAGAACGAGGTTGGGGATCGGCACCTTGACCCCGGACGTGATCACGGTGAGGATCCGTCCTCCGCCCTGGGCCTTCATCGAGGGCACGGCTCCTCGGATCAGCCAGACGGCGCTCATCAGGTTTTGACGGAAGGCCTGCTCCCAGTCGGCGTCGGTGAGCGTGAGCGCCGATCCCGGGGGCGGTCCGCCCGCGTTGGCCACCAGGATGTTGATCTTGGCGATCTCGCTCGCGGCCCGCTTGATGGCATCGGCGTTCCGGCTCCCGATCACCACATCGGCGCCCGCCCCGGCCAGTCCGTGAGCGATCGCCCGCCCAAGTCCGGCGCTCGCGCCGGAGACGACCGCGACCCGGCCCGCGAGATCCACGTTCACCGCCATCCCCCCCTGTCCGCTTGCCGTTGGCCCCACTCTGGTTTGGAGCCCCAGAGGGTGAGACGCGCCCGGCGGCCCCTCCCGGTGCCTGTCGATTCGTTGTCCGGCTGAAGCCCCCAGATGGGTATTAGGAGTCTTGAAGGCACTGCATTCGACTTCGGTCCATCCCGCATCCTCTTCGAACACACGCAGCACCACCGGATCACATGGACGGACCGAGCGAACGCTCCGATGTGCATGGGATTGTAGGAGGAGCGAGCGATGCGCAGATCCAGAACAATCTCGCACGACGATCGCCCTCGGGGTGACCGCGCCCGGGGCCGGGATCGCCGACGTTCCCCCGGCTTCCCTTCCCCCCGTTCGGGTGAAGGTCACCGGGGATCCGGCGCCCGTGGAGACGCTGCGCCTGGCGATCCTGACCAGCGCGAAGGCTGTCGTGCCCGGCATCCGCGCCGGGGAGATGGCCCTCACGGAGACGGCGCCGCCTCTCCAGCCCCTTCCCCTGGCCTCGGCGATGGCTCTGCGGGCGATCGTCCAGGTGGCGCCATTCGGGTTACAGCCGGTGATCCACTCCATCCCGGTGGAGATCACGAACGCGAACCTCCCCTGGTCGGACGCGCGGGATCTGCTCGTCAGCAACAGTCCCGAGACCCTCCCGTTCGGCAAGGTGTTGCTCAGCAGGCCGGTCGCCGCCGGGGAGACCGTGCGCCTGCTCTACCATCACCAGAACGGATCTCCCGACCGCCACATGGTGCTCGAGGTCAACTTGAGCAACCCTGCGCGCACCCCGATTACGCTGTGGATCGCCGGCGCAGCCGGGGCCGAGGGGACCGATGAGTTCGGCCAGGGCCACACGGCCGCCCGCGCGTTCCTCGAGCAGTACTGGCATCGCGCCGGGTTCATGGCGCGCATCCCAGCGAACACGACCCTCCCCTTGTTCCTGCACGACCTGGCCCCGCAGGAGGTGGCGAGCGGCCTCGTCCAACTTGCGCTGATCGACGGCGCGCGGCTGAATGTGGATGTGTTCGCGCGGCTGGACGGCGAGATGGACCCGCCGCTGCTGAGTTTCGCGCCCAACTTCGACAAGGTCCATCCCCGGGGAACATTCGAGCACCCCCGCCTGATGCAGCCCTTGACGTATACGGTCGGCGATCCGCCGCTCGCGATGAGCGTCGGCGACGACCGGGACGCGTTGCACGAGGCCCAAACGGGGGCCCCCCTCAAGGGAAACTACGGGGTCATCTACGCGTTCCCGATCGAGATCACCAACCCGCGGCCGCTGCCGGCGATCCTGGGATTGATCTTCCAGGCGTCGGGTGGGGACGGCGGAGGCACGGTGCTCGTCGACGATCAGATCTTCGATCTCGCCTGGGTCAAGTCCGGTGAGCGGCGCATGGTGACCACGCTGCGCCTGGCCCCCGGTGAGCACCGGACGGTGCTGATCTCGACGATGCCCGAGAGCGGAGCGAACTACCCCGTCCGTCTCAGCCTGGGATCCGAGTACAAATAGCGTCTCGGGCTACACCGGGCCCCATCTTGAAGCCGGGCGAGCGCCACGGACGACGCTAGGCCTCTCCTGATGTGTCCCGCGCCATGGCAACATTGGGACGACGCAGTGGATGTGCGCCTCGCAAGCTGAGCGTGATGGCCCGCAGGCAGGAAGAAGCCCCGCGCCCCGGAGAAGTCGAAAAATCCGATGCGACCGGACTCGTCACGCCCGGACCCTGAGGCCCACCTCCGCGCGGATCGGGTGAGCGTGGAACGCGCCCGCAGGATCGTTCTCAAGGTGGGGACGAGCACCCTCACGGGGGGCAAAGCCGTCGTCGACCCACGGCGGATCACCGCGCTCGCCGAGGACGTGGCCGCCGCCGTGCGGCAGCGGCGGGAGGTGATCGTGGTCACCTCCGGCGCGATCGTCACGGGCGCGGGGCTCCTGGGACAGCGCCGCCCGGTCGGGGGGCTGTCCCACAAGCAGGCGCTCGCCGCCGTGGGGCAGCCCCTGCTGATGCAGCGGTATGCGGCCGCCTTCGAATCCCTGGGCCTGCGGGTCGGACAGGTGCTGCTGACCCAGCGAGACTTCGCCAACCGGCGGCAGTACGTCAATGCCCGGCGAACGCTCGAGGCCCTGCTCGGCATGGGGATCGTGCCCATTGTCAACGAAAACGACACCGTCTCGATCGACGAGATCCAGATCGGCGACAATGACACCCTCTCCGCGCTGGTGGCCAGCCTGGTGGGCGCCGACCTGCTGGTGATCCTCTCCGACGTCGAAGGACTGATGACCGACGACCCGCGCCGCCACCGGGAGGCCCGCCTGATCCCGCAGGTGACTCGGATCGATGCCTCCGTGCTCCGCGCCGCGCGCCGGAGCCAGACCGCCCAGGGCGTCGGCGGCATGGCCACCAAGATCACCGCGGCGCGGATCGCCACAGAGGCCGGGATCACCACGATCATCACGGGAGGCGACCGCCCGGGGCCGCTGGTCCGCCTCCTGGAGGGGGAGCGGGACGGCACCGTGTTCCTTCCGGAACCCCGCCCCCGCTCCAGCCGGCGGCGGTGGCTCGCCCTCGGGATTCCGGCCCGGGGCACGCTGGTGATCGATGACGGCGC
>VBAN01000123.1:15776-16884 GCA_005882445.1 Candidatus Segetimicrobium genomatis
AGGTCGCCCGGGGGATCTCCGGTTATCCCAGCGCTCAGGTGGTCCGCATCATGGGGATCCGCTCGACGGAGATCGCCCGCGTGCTGGGGGTTCGGGCTCCCAAGGAGGTCGTCCATCGCGACAATCTTATCCTGGCGGGAAGCGGTGCGGGGGATCAGGCGGTGAAGAGGACCCGATGAGCACCACGCGCTCCGAAGCGGGTCTAAAAGCGTCCGAAGCCCGGCGCGCCGCGATCCGGCTGCACTCCGCCTCGGACGCGGAGCGGCGCGGGGCGCTCCGGGCCACGGCCCAGGCGATCCGCGCCGCTCGGGCGGAGATCCTTGAGGCCAACGCCCGGGATCTCAGCGTCCTGGCCGACCGCCCGCGGGCCTTTCGGGACCGCCTGACGCTGACCGATGCCCGGGTCGATCGCCTGGCGGACGCGCTCCAGACGATCGCCGATCTGCCGGACCCGGTGGGTCAGGTCGTGGAGTCCCGTGCCCTGCCGAACGGGATGCGGATCGCCAGGGTCCGCGTCCCCCTCGGGGTGGTCGCCATGATCTATGAGTCCCGGCCCAACGTCACCGTCGATGCCGCGGGGCTGTGCCTGCGGGCCGGCAACGCGGTGATCCTCCGGGGCGGAGCGGAGTCGGTGCACTCCGATCGGGCGCTGGTGGACGCCATCCACGCCGGGCTGCGCGCCGCCGGGCTCCCCGCGGCCGCGGTCTCCCTCCTGGAGCAGCGGGACTACCAGGCGATTCAGGACCTCGTCGGGCAGCGCGGGCTCGTCGACCTCGTGATTCCCCGCGGCGGGGAGGCGCTGATCGCGTTCGTGACCGAGCACGCGCGCGTCCCCGTGCTCAAGCACGAGAAAGGGGTCACCCACATCTTTGTCGATCGGGATGCCGACATCGAGATGGCGGTGCGGATCATCGTCAATGCGAAGACGAACCGGCCGAGCACCTGCAACGCGCTGGAGAAGGCGCTCGTGGACGCGGAGATCGCCCCGTGGCTGCTGCCCCCCCTGGTCCGGCAACTGCGGGCGGCGGGCGTCGAGGTGCGCGGAGATCCGGAGACGCGCCGCTTCGTCCCCGATGTCGTCCCGGCGACCGAGGCGGACTGGGAGGCG
>VBAN01000123.1:16953-19346 GCA_005882445.1 Candidatus Segetimicrobium genomatis
GACGCGGACCGGGCCGAACGGTTCGTCCGCGAGGTGGACAGCGCCGCGGTTCTCGTGAACGCCTCTACCCGCCTCGTGGACGGCGGCGAGTTCGGGCGGGGCGCGGAGATCGGCATCAGCACCAGCCGGCTGCACGCGCGCGGCCCGATGGGGCTCGAGGAACTGACCACTTGGAAGTGGATCGTCCGCGGGACCGGTCAGGTCAGGACCTGAGCACCCGGTGACCCCCAGGACCGCGGCATGAATGCGGCGCACGGAGCGGCGGCGGCCGCCAAAGACCGCGCGGATCGAAGCGTTCAGCGACGGCGTGTTCGCGATCGCCATTACGCTGCTGGTCCTGGACCTCAAGGTCCCGCACGACATGGCGGAGGGACGCGATCTCGCGGCCGCGCTGTGGAGACAATGGCCCGCGTACCTCGCGTTCGTGACGAGCTTCGCGACGATCTGTATCATGTGGATCAATCACCACCGCATGTTCACGCTGATCGGGCGAGCCGACGACGGCCTGCTCGTCCTCAACGGACTGCTCCTGTTGGGGGTGACGTTCGTCCCCTTCCCCAACGGCGTCATGGCGGAGTATACTCCACGCGCGGCGGGCCGCGGTGCTATGCCCTCGCCTTCGGCCTGGCGTTCGTGAGCGTGCCGCGAGCCTTCTTCTGAACCTCGCGCTGGCCATTTTCTGGGCCCTTTCAAGTCAGAACCCGCTGGTCAGGACGTTGCAAGGAGGAGCGCCATGAAAGAGCGGAACCCGAATGTTCGGTCGCAAGACACCCCGGCCGGGGGCGGGGCCAGACCGGCCGACCTGCGCAGGAGCAGGGTTACGCTTGCGGAGGACGAGCCACGGCAGCATGCTCGTCGCGCTGTACGCGCCGCGCGGGAAGGATGCGCAGACCCCCCACACCCAGGATGAGCTGTACCTCGTCGCGCGGGGCAGCGGCTGGTTCGTCAACGGCGACGCGCGCCACCCGTGCGGGGTCGGCGACGTGTTGTTTGTCCCGGCAGGCGTGGTCCACCGCTTCGAACAGTTCACCGACAACTTCGCGGTCTGGGTGGTCTTCTACGGTCCCGAAGGTGGAGAGTCCCGGTCTCCCGCGGATGCGGGGCCCGCCTGACAGGCGGCCGTGCCGGCGGGACCTTCCCGAACGGACGTGTGGCATGCCGCACCGGGTCGGTTCACGATGACCATGTGGTGAGACCCATCGCGTATGTCCTGGCTTTTTTGCTGAGGTGTTTCCCCGCAGCCGTCTAAGGTGTTTCCTCATCAAGGCCTCCTGATTTCTACTGTTGGCGCGGCCCTCCGGTTTCGTTCACCCTGAGTTCGGTTGAGCTTCGGACGAACTTCCAAACACACTTCGGAGCCTCGGGGAGGCGTCTATGCGAAGGTTTGGGCCGGCGCTCGCGTTCGTCGCCGTCCTCGGGCTCTCGGCGGGCGTGGGGGCGAACGCAGCCCCGTTTGCCTACATCCCGAACGCGTCCGGCAATAATGTCTCGGTCATCGACACCGCGACGAACGCGATCGTTGCGACGGTGGGGGTCGGCGACAGACCCTACGGCGCCGCGGTGTCGCCCGATGGATCGCGCGTCTACGTCGCAAACTTTGCCGGCCAAAGCATCTCGGTGATCGACGCCGCGACGAATACGGTCACGGCCACGGTGGCGCTTCCTCCCTTGGGGGAGCTCCCCCTGGGGGTCGCGGTGGCGCCCGACGGATCGCGCGTCTACGTCACGGCGGTCCCCGACGGCTTTTTCGTCATCGACACCGCGACGAACGCGGTCGTGTCGGCACAATCTCTCCCCGGGGACCCCTTCGGCGTTGCGGTGGCCCCGGACGGATCGCGCGTCTACGTGACGAACCACAGTCCCGCCGTCTTGGTGATCGACACCGCGACGAACTCGGTCGTCCAGGCGGTCACGGTCGGTTCTACTGCCGATCAGACCCACGGCGTCGCGGTGACGCCCGACGGGGCGCGCGTCTACGTGACGCACGCCTACACGACCCCGCGCGGTACCGTGGACGCGATCGACACTGCGCGGAACATGGTCGTGGCGACGGTGGAGGTCGGGAGTCTCCCCCTCGCGTACGGCCAGTTCATCCAGCCGCGGATCCCTTCGTTCCCGTTCGCGTCGTTCCGGGCTCAGCTGTCTGTCAGCCGGGAGACCGGATCGTTTGTGGTGAACGGCACCTTCGCGCTCGCGACCGGGAGCCGGGAGATCGACCTGTTGACGCAGCCGCTCACGCTCGGGATTGGCGGATTTACGGCCGCCATTCCCGCCGGCTCATTCCGGGAAGATCGGCACGGGATGTTTGTCTTCGACGGGGTCATCAACGGGGCGCCGCTCGACGCGGTCGTCGTTCGCTATGGCCGAAATCGCTTCACCTTCAAGGCCGAAGG
>VBAN01000124.1 GCA_005882445.1 Candidatus Segetimicrobium genomatis
GCGGCGATGCCAGCGCCATAGTCGTCCCCGCTCCCCCCGAGATAGGTGGAGTGGACGAGGGGCGTGGAGCCGGTGGGGTTCAGTTTGGTCGCAAAGGCGTCGGCGCGGCCGCCGCCGTAGGCCGTCTGAAACGCCCCCGGGGTCGTGGGGAAGTTGGCCGAGGTGGTGAAGCCCGTGACGTAGGCGTTGCCCGCGGCGTCCACGGCGATGCCCTCGCCAAGGTCATCCCGGTTCCCGCCGAGGTAGGTGGAGTAGACCAGGGCGGAGCCGGTGGGGTGGAGTTTGGTCACAAACGCGTCCGTCGCGCCGCCGCCGTAGGCCGTCTGAAACGCCCCGGGGGTCGTGGGGAAGTTGGCCGAGGTGGTGAAGCCCGCGACGTAGGCGCCGCCCGCGGCGTCGACGGCAATGCCCTGGCCGATGTCGATCCCGCTCCCGCCGAGGTAGGTGGAGTAGACCGGGGCGGAGCCGGTGGGGTGGAGTTTGGTCACAAAGGCGTGGAAGCCGCCCTTACTGGCCGTCTGGAAGGCCCCCGGCGTCGTCGGAAAGTTGGTCGAGAAGGTAGAGCCCGTCACGTAGGCGCTGCCCGCGGCGTCGACGGCGATGCCCTGGCCAATATCGATGCTGCTTCCGCCGAGGTAGGTGGAGTAGACGAGCGGCGCCGAGCCGGCGGGGTTCAACTTGGCCACGAACGCGTTTTGGAAGCTGCCCGGTTTTGCCGTCTGAAACGCCCCCGAGGTTGTGGGGAAGTTGGTCGAGAAGGCATAGCCCGTCACGTACGCGCTGCCCGCGGCGTCGACGGCGATGCCCAAGCCCTGGTCATCGCCATTCCCCCCGAGGTAGGTGGAGTAGACGAGCCTGGTCCCGGCGGGGTTCACCTTGGTCACAAACGCGTTGTAGAAGCCTCCGCCATAGATCGTTTGAAGCGCCCCCGGGGTCGTGGGGAAGTCGGTCGACGAGGTCCAGCCCATGACGTAGGCGTTCCCCGTGGCGTCGACGGCGAGCCTGGTCCCGGTCGGATTCAGCTTGGTCACGAAGACGTCGCCGCCGCCCGTATTGGCCACCTGAAACGCCCCGGGGGTCGTGGGGAGGTCGCCCGCATAGGTTGCGCCCGTCACGTAGGCGTTGCCGGCGGCGTCCACGGCAATGGCATGGCCCAGATGGATCCCGCTCGCGCCCACGCCGGCGGCGTAAAAGATCACCGGGTCGATCACGAGCCGCTTCCTCGGATCGTAGGCCGCGACCTGGAAGCCAATCCGGTGCGCGGATCTCAACGTGTAGCCGCCCGCGAGTTCCCGGCGGACACCGTCGACCTCCTGATAGACGACGGGCTTTTGGAAGCGCACCTCGCCGCCCGTGATCTTCAGGACGAGGTTGCCCGCGGCGTCGACCGAGAGGCGGTCGGCGCCCTCGACGCCGATGGTGATGGCCCGCGGGTCGGCCCCCGGCGCGACGATGAAGTCATGTTCCAGCTGGCCCTGGGTCCCGTAAAAGACGACATCGGTACCGGGATACACGGCGCGATAGTGCACCTTGGCGAAGATCGGGACATTGGTGCGCCACCGCGCCGGGTCGGCGCCGATGAAGTAGTTGGCTTTCCCCGCCAATTCCTCGCGTCCTGACACGAGCGGGGCGGGAGCCGCGCCGATGAGGGTGAAGCGCAGGACGGTCCCGGGCGGCCGCCCGTGGGGCTGCGGATGGCCGGGGAGGAAGGCCCCGCCCGCCGGCGGATCGCGCGGCGTGAAGGCCATCTCAGCCCCGGTGGAGGTCAGAAAAGATCCCGGCGGCCGCGTCGGATGCGGCCTGGGAGACCGAGCCGAGCGCGCCTTCGCCGGACGGGTCGCGCCGTCCGGGCGTATCCCAAGGGGTTCCGGAAAAGACCCGCGTCTGCGGCAGGACGCCCGCCCCCAATGGGAGCAGGGCAAGAATCGCCATGACGGCGCGGATGCGCCTGCCGAGCGACCCGCTCAAACCCGGTGCTCTTCGCATGGGCGCCTGGTCTTGCATGGGATCCTCGTGTTGAGCGCTCCTTCGTCAAGGGGCGCGTCGGCCAGCGGGTTTGTTCTGTCAGGTTGTTACCTTCTCACTGTACCGAACAAACCGGGTGATGTCACTCGGGTGAAATACCCACAAACTCAGGTTGGGATGATGGGCAGGATGACATGCGACGGCCGGTCCGCGTCGTGAAAGACGGTCTGGACCGCGGTCTGCGAGACCTGCTCGAGCCCCAGGGGCCCGCCCGTGTTGGGGTTGACGTCGAAGCGGGGGAAATTGGATGAGGAGATGTGCAGGCGCACCCGATGCCCCCGCTGGAAGACGACGGCGGTCGGATACAGCGTGATCGTGAACTCGTAGGCGCTGCCCGGCTCCATCAGCGCCGGTGCCTCGCGTGAGTCGCGGTAGCGGGCGCGAATGATGGAGTCGCCGATGTTCAACTCGTAGCCGTCGGGGTAATCGCCGTTGGGCGGGTAGACGTCGATCAGCTTGGCGGTGAAGTCGGTGTCCGGCGCCGACGAGGCGGCCCAGAGCTTCACGACGACGGAGCCGGTCACTTCCAGGTCGTGCTCCAGGAGCGGCGTCGAGAAGACCAGGACGTCCCGCCGGGCGGAGAGCGGCAGGGTGTCCCTGGACCCATAGACGTGCCGGCCGCCTCGCTGGTCGAAGCCGCCGCCCGGCATCACCTCGTAGCCAACCGAGATGTTGCCGCCGATGGTCGGCACCGGATCCGCCGGGTCGAAGACATAGCGCACGGGGGCTGCGCCCGCCGGCGGCTTCCGCGGCGCCAGCCCGCCCCCGGGCTGCAGGTAGAAGGCGGTGGGTGTGGCGCGACGGAGCGGCCATTCGTGCTCGAGCCGCCACCGGCCGCCGACATCGAGCCGGCGGGATTCCACCGTCTTCCGCCCCGAGCCGCCGCCCATCACGAAGATCGCGACCGGCGGCTTTTCCAGGAGGCCGTTTCGCGCCCCTTTCAGGACCGCGTCGAACCAGCGCAGCCGGAAGACGTTGTAGCCCAGCGGGGCGTCGGGGCCGAAGTCCGCGTCCCCGGCGTACGAGAGATCGAGATTCGCCCCTCCGTGGATCCACGGCCCCATGATGAGCCGCACGGGGCTACGCTTCCGCCTGCTCAGCTCGATATAGTTCGTGACGGTTGAGCGGGCGTAGGAATCGTACCAGCTCCCGCACAGGTAGATGGGAACATCCGCGTGCTGTTCGTAAAGGTCCTCGATGGTGTACGCGGGACGGCTTCGCCAGTACGCGTCGTAATCGCCGTGCCGCACGATGTCCAGGAGCCACCGTTCGTAGGAAGGGACGTGGCGGAGCGGCGTGAGCCCTTCCTTGGGGGGACCCTGCGTGAGCCAGTCTCGTACGTGCGCCCAGGCTTCCTCCAGGGCGGCCCGCTTCACCGGGTCGGCGATCGCCTCCCGGGATGTCGCGGCCATCTTGAAGGCGTAGAGGAAGAAGCGCGTCTCCAGCGCGCCGCCCTGCCGCATCGAGGCGGTGTGGTAATTATGGAAGCCCTGGCTGACGAACTGCGCCGCCAGGCCCGGCGGGTTCATCGCGGCGATGCTCGTCTGGGTGCACGAGGAGTAGGAGAGGCCCATGGTCGCCACCCGCCCGTCGCACCACCGCTGCGCGCGCACCCACGCCACGGTCTCCACGCCGTCCGGCGCTTCGTTGCCGAACGGATACCACTCTCCGTCCGACGCGTAGCGGCCGCGCACGTCTTGCAGGATGACGGCGTACCCGTGGCCGGCGAAATACTTCGCGGAGAGGACCAGGTCGGTCCTCAGCTTATCGTAGGGCGTGCGCTCCAGAATGGCGGGCCATGGGCCGGGGATCCCCTGGGGAAGGTAGATGTCGGCGGCCAGCCGGACGCCGTCCTTGAGCGGCACCGGCACGTTGCGCTCGCATGTCACGTCGTGCATCGGCATGCGTCACCACCCCCCGATCGCGTTACCGCTGGCAGGCCCGGCAGTAATAGGTGCCCCGGCCGGCGACCCTCGCGGCCGCGAGCGCGCGCCCGCACCGCGGGCATGCGCCCCCGCGCCCGCGCGCGTCGAGCAGGGTGGCCGCCGGTCTGCCGGAACGGGCGAGACCGTCGGTGGCCCGCCGCAGGACCGCGCGGATGGCCCCGTGCAGCCGCGCCACGTCCGGCGGGCGGAGCGATTCCACAGGGCGCGCGGGCCGCAGTCGGGCCTGGAAGAGGATCTCGTCGGCGTAGAGGTTCCCGATTCCGGCGACGACGTCCTGACGCAGCAGCAGGCTCTTCAGCATCCCGCGCCGGCCTCGCAGCAGCGGGCGGAAGCGGGTGAGGGTGAACCCGCGGGCGAGCGGCTCCTCCCCCAGCCGGCGCAGCCCGGAGAGGTGGTGCACCCGGGCGGCGGGGAGGAGGTCCATGTGCCCGAACCGGCGCTGGTCCACGAAGCGCAGTTCCTCGCCGCCGAGCGCGAAGAGGACGCGCGTGTGGGGATGCAGCGGCGCGCCGGCCGGGGCGATCGCGAGATCACCGGTCATCCGGAGGTGGACGATCAGGGTGAGGGCGCCGTCGAGGTCGATCAGGAGGTACTTGCCGCGGCGGCCGACACGCGCGATCCGCCGGCCGCGCATGAGCCGGGCGAACGCCCGGGGGGCCGGGGAGCGGATGGTCGCGGGGCTCAGGATCCGTACCCGGTGGATTCGGCGCCCGAGCGTTCTGCGGCGCAGCATCCTGGCGAGGGTCTCGACATCCGGCAACTCAGGCATGCGACTCCGTCCCCTGCGGGGGCTCCACACCAGAGCGATGCCAGCCGCAAACAGAGGTTGAACATGTGGCCGGGAGCGTGGGTGATCATGAGATCGACCTTGGCCGTGCGCGCGACGGCCTGGGGGGTCACCCCGCACGCCCAGAACAACGGCACCTCGCCGGGCTCGATCCGTGACGCATCTCCAAAGTCGGGATGCGCGAGGTCCCGGATGCCGATGGCTCCCGGATCGCCCACGTGCAGCGGCGCTCCATGGGCCCGCGGGTACCGGCCGGTGACGAGGCCGGCGCGCGGCACGCCTTCGCGAGGCACGGGGCGCATGCTGACGACCACCGGGCCGTGCAGCGCGCCCGCGGGCCGGCAGGCCATCGACGTGATGTACATCGACGCGTTGCGGCCATCCTCGATGTGGCGCACGGGGAGACCCGCCCGCTGCATGGCGCCCTCAAAGGTGAACGAGCACCCCAGGAGAAACGCGACGAAGTCGGGACGCCAGTGCCGCGTGATCTCCGTGACTTCTTCCTCGGTGCGGAGGTCCGCCCCGGGCGCCGCGTACGCCGGTTCCGCGCTGCCGGGATCGGTCACATCGATCAGGGGACACGGCTTGGGGTTGCGCTGGCAGAAGAGCAGAAAGTCGTAGGCCGTCTCCCGGGGGACCACGACCAGGTTCGCCTGGGCGAAGCCGGGCGCCAGTCCGGCCGTGGGTGTTCGCCACTCCCCGCTGCGCATCAGGCGCCTGAGATCGCGGGGGCTCAGCCCCTGGACCGCCGCGAGATTGCTGATCGGTGGCATCGCCCGAGTATTCCGCGGCGAAGATGGACGCTCCTGCGCAGGGCCGGGGTCCGCGTCCTCCTCCTACGTGCTGCCCGGAGGCTTGGGTGGCGACGGCGGCGTCCCGGCGCATCCGCGCCATGGGCTGCCGGGCGGCGGCGTGAAGTTCCAGCCTTGGGCATCCGTGAAATTCGGATCGGCATAAACGGAGTCGCTGTCCTGTCCCGATCTCCGCTGCCAGTCGGCGAGGGTGAAGTGCGCCGTCCAGTCGAAGAAAATCGAGGCAGGGTTCCCGGGATTCCAAAAGTCGTTCCGCGACGATGTCAGGGTGTTCATCACAAAGTCCCAGCCCGGAATCGCCAGGGCATGCTGATCGGCCCCGGCGCTCACGAACGCGTTGCCGCAGAGCGTCAGATGCTCCGCCCGGACGGTCATCACGGCGCCCGTCTCCCAGTTGGTCACCGCGCGGGAGGGTTCCCCGCCCACCTCGTCCATGGCGAGGTCGAACTGCGGGTCCAGTCCGCCGACGTCCTCGTAGAGATCTCGAAGCGGCTGAAGCCGTGCTCCCGCTTGCGCCGGAGCGGCCGGCCGTTCGCGTCGATCCAGGTGGCGTCGCCGTAGACTACGCGCGCCCGCGGGTGGGTCTCGAAGAACTGCGCGACCTCATGCGCCAGCCCGCGCGCGTATCGCCGGATCACCTCGACGCTCCCGTCCGTCGACGCCCCGTCGATCACGATGTACTCGAGCCGCGGGTAGCGCTGCTCGAGCACGCTGCGCATGGCGGCGTCGAGAAAGCGAGCCTGATTGTATGGACACGTCACGACAGAAATGCTAGGCCACCGCACAGCGACTCCCCGTGTACATGTCGATGTGGTGCGCGAGCCAGCGCTGCTCCCGGTCGTCGCCCGAGCCGGGCGCCTCCAGCCGGGCCTCCGTGTAGAACAGGCCCATGTCCACCAGGTAGGCGAGGTACAGGGGCGCGAGATGGGCCTGCCACTCGGGCCACAGGGCGGCGATGAGGTCGTGTGGCCGGCCGCGGGACGGGTGGTAGGGTCGTCCGGCGAGCGCCGCCTGCATGGCCTGGAAGTGGAAGACGTCGTACAGCGGACCCGAGTGTTCCAGGGGGTGAAATCCCGGTGGGCGATGGAAAGCGGCAGGATTCCCGGCCCCAGGCGCTCCGCAAGAAGGTTCAGCGCATTCCGGCAGCGGAGAGCCCACTCGACGGACATCCGGGGCGTCAGGCGGCGGACCGCGGCCGCCATTCGGGCCCACATGGCGCTGGCCAGAAACGGCCTCTTCTCGACGAACGCATCGTGCAGCCGCCGGAGGAACTCGGCGTGCTGCTCCCCGAACCGGCTCGGGCCCATTCGACCGGTCCCCGCCGTGGTGACCAGCACCTGCGCGCCGTCCCAGCGGAACCAGGCCAGCACCCCGGGCACTCTGCCGCGCAGGGCGCCGGCCGTCGACAGGCGCAGGAGGGTCGCCTGCTCGCGCTCCAGCGATGCTTGGGCCGGGGCGTGGACGGCGATCTTCGCATACGCAGGAACGCGGCCTCCGGACGTGATCACCTCCGCGGTCAGCTTTCGGTAGGCGCCCGAGGTGCCGATGCAGAAGGCCAGGCGCACGTCCGGCTCCCCCAGCGCCCCCGCCAGCTCCCGTTCCAGCGGGCCGACATCACACCAGAGCCGCCGGCCGCCGAGCCAGGCCGCGGGGAGGCTCCGTCCCAGCAACCCCCTCACTCCGCTCTGGCCGAAGGCGCTCATGCTGGGGCGGCGGAGCGCGGGGTCCGCGGGCAGGAGCCAGCCGGATCTGTGCCGGCTGGGGCGGAGGAGGTAGGGTCTCCCCGTCCCATCCAGGTTCGGCCTCAGGATCGAGCTGAAGGGGAGGGCGTCCATGAAAGGGGCAACCTCAGTCTCTGCGCCGTCCGCGCGCTCAGATGGCGCTGGATGATCTGCTGCACGGTCCCCGCCACCTCATCCAGCGGCTGCGAGGCGTCCACGACATGCCCGCCGCACAACCCTCGCACCAGCGAGACGTAGGCGCCGCGTTGCCGGATCGCCTCGTCGAGATGTGGCGCCTGTCAGGCGCACTCACGGGCCTGAACGTCAACTC
>VBAN01000014.1 GCA_005882445.1 Candidatus Segetimicrobium genomatis
AACGTGTACCAGGTGAGCCGCCCCATGTAGCACGCCGTGACGAACGCCCCGATGGTGCCGAGGAGCCAGAGGGTTCGGTCCTGCGCGTAGGCCGCCAGCAGGATCGCATCCTTGCTGAAGAAGCCCGAGAAGGGCGGGATCCCGGTGAGGGCCAGCGTGGCCACCAGGAAGGTCCAGAACGTGACCGGCATCGCCCGCGCCAACCCGCCCATCTCCTTCATGTTGTTGGTCGCGACGGCGTGAATCACGCTGCCGGCGCCGAGGAAGAGGAGCGCCTTGAAGAACGCGTGCGTGATCAGGTGGAACATCCCGGCGGTGTAGCCGAGCACGCCGAGCCCCATCAGCATGTAGCCCAACTGGCTCATGGTCGAGTAGGCGAGCACCCGCTTGATGTCGTCCTCCACGACGCCCATCGTGGCCGCGACGATGGCCGTGATCCCCCCGACGTACGCGACGACCATCAGCGCCTCGTGTCCGGGGGACTGGAGGAACAGCGGGTAGGTCCGCGCGACGAGGTACACGCCGGCGGCCACCATCGTGGCCGCGTGGATCAGGGCGCTCACCGGGGTCGGGCCCTCCATCGCGTCGGGCAGCCAGACGTGGAGGGGGATCTGGGCCGACTTGCCCACCGCCCCGCCGAAGACGAGGACGGCGGCCAGGGTCAGCAGCGGGCCGCCGATGCGGCCGGCGGCGATCCCGTGGAAGACCCCCGTGAAGCTCAGCGTCCCGGTGTGCAGGAAGAGGATCAGGATGCCGATCATCATCGAGAAGTCGCCCACCCGCGTCGTCACGAACGCCTTGAGCGCCGCGCGCGCCGCCGCCGGGCGCTCGAACCAGAACCCGATCAGCAGGTAGGAGCACAGGCCCACCAGCTCCCATCCCGCGTAGATGAAGAGGAAGTTGTCGGCCAGGACCAGGAAGAGCATCGAGAACTGGAACAGGGATAGGTAGGCGAAGAAGCGCGAGAAGCGGGGATCCCCCTCCATGTACCCGACGGAGTAGATGGTGATCATCGAGGCGACGACGCCCACCATCGCCGTCATCACGGCGCTGAGGGGATCGACGACGAAGCCGACGGTCAGGGGCCGGCCGCCGAGCACGACCCACTGATAGGTCAGATCGGCGCGCCGCCCGGCGGCCGTCTCCGCGAGCAGCGCCAGCCCGCAGAGCCCGGCCAGGGCGATGCCGGCGATGCTGATGTAGGCCCCGCGCCCGGGCAGCCGGTCGCCCCGCCAGATCACCAGGGCGAAGGCGAGCAGCGGCAGCAGGGGGATCAGCCAGGCGTAGGGGGTCACGGGGAGAGGGCTACCATCTCATCAGATTGATCTCGTCCACGTGGATCGTCTCCAGGCTCCGGTAGGCGGCCAGGACCAGGGCCAGGCCCACCGCCGCCTCGCAGGCGGCGAGCGTGATGACGATCAGGGCGAAGATCTGGCCCTGCACCGCCCCCGGGGCCGCGTATTTATTGAAGGCGACCAGGTTGATGTTGGCGGCGTTCAGCATCAGCTCGATCCCCATGAGGATCGCCACGCCGTTCCGGCGGGTGACGACGGCGTAGAGGCCCAGCGCAAACACGACGGCGCTCAGCACGAGGTAGTCGGCCAGGGGGACCATCCCTACTCCTCTTTCCGGGCGATGATGATCGCGCCGATCAGGGACACCAGGAGCACGAGCGAGGTTCCCTCGAACACCAGGAGGTTCGTGCCGAGAAAGCTCTGGCCGATGGCTCCGGGCGTGTACGCCGGCAGCGTCCCCGCCCCCCGGCCCCAGGTGGTGTGCGTGACCCCGGCGATCAGCAGCACGGCGATGGCGACGGCCACGCTCGCGCCGATCGGCCCCTGCTCGTTCCGCTGCCGCTGCCTGAGACCGGTGCCGCCCTCGGTGAGCATGATCACGAACAGGACGAGGACGGTGATCGCGCCGGCGTAGATCAGCACCTGGATCCCGGCCACGAACTCCGCGCCGAGGAGGATGTAGATCCCCGTGATCCCGAGGAACGCCGGGACCAGCGCCACCGCGCTGTGGACGATGTTGGGGCTGCTGACCACGACGAGACCGGAGACCAGGATGACCGCGGCGAGGCCGTAGAAGGCGATGGCCTCCCCGGTCATCGGTGGACCACCATGACGAAGAACGCCGTCACCACGAGATTCAGGAGTCCCACCGGGATCAGCACCTTCCACGCGAAGTTGAGCAGCTGATCGATGCGGAACCGGGGATAGGTCCAGCGGACCCACATGAAGACGAAGATCAGCGCGTAGAGCTTGATCACGAACCACAGCACCGGCGGCAGCACCGGCCCCCGCCACCCCCCGAGGAACAGGGTGACCGCCATCGCCGCCATCGCGAACATCTCGCCGTACTCCCCGAGCTGAAAGAGGGCGAACCGCATCCCGGTATACTCGGAGAAGTAGCCGGCCACCAGCTCGCTCTCGGCCTCGACGAGGTCGAACGGCACCCGGTTCACTTCGGCCACGGCGGCGATGAGGAAGATCAGGAAGGCCAGCGGCTGCTCCACCGCGTACCACCAGCCCGCCTGGGCGTCGACGATCTTGACCGTCGACAGCGAGCCGGCCAGCATGGCGACCGTGATCAGCGCCAGCCCCATCGGGATCTCGTAACTGACCATCTGCGAGGCGGAGCGCAGCCCGCCGATCAGGGCGTATTTGTTGTTCGACCCCCACCCGGCCATCAGGATCCCGACGACGACGAGGGACGAGGTCGCGGCAAAGTAGAGCACCCCGATGTTGAGATCGCGGAAGATCAGCGGCCCCCACCGGGTCGTCCCGAAGGGGATCACAACGTAATCGAGCAGGGCGGCCAGCGGCACGACGAGCACCGCCGAGGCGAAGATCGTAGCGTCGGCGTTGCGTGGGACGATGTTCTCCTTCTGGAGAAGTTTGATCGTGTCGGCGATGGTCTGGAGCAGCCCCTGGGGGCCGACGTGCTTGGGGCCGAGCCGGCTCTGCATCCAGCCGCTGATCTTGCGCTCCAGGAGGACGCCGAACATCGCCGCGACGACGGCGACCCCGGAGAAGATCAGGACCGTGCCGGCAATCGCGCGCCAGAGCTCGACGTACCAGGGCAGCGCGGCCGCCTCGGCTAGACCCACTCGAGCGCGCCCTTGCGCCAGGCGTAGACGAGGCCGAGGGTCAGGATCGCGAGGAAAACCAGCATATCGTAGAAAGCGACGGGTCCCGCCTTGCGGTAGACGACGGCCCACGGGTAGAGGTAGATGATCTCGACGTCAAAGACGACGAAGACCAGCGAGAAGAGGTAATACCGGACGTTGAACTGCGCCCAGGCCTGCCCGATGGCAGGGACGCCGGACTCGTAGGTCTCAAATTTCTGCGGATAATCGCTGCGGGGGCTGATCAGCCAGATCACGAGGAGCGGCATCGCCGCGAGCAGGGTGCCGACGATGGCGAAAATTGCGACGTAGCCCCAGTCGAGCAGCATCCCGTCCACCCCGCAGGCGTGCCGTCCCCCGCGCAGGGTAGTACTCTTTGCCGGAGCGTGTCAAGTTTCCTACAGGGGGACCCCGACCCGGCGCACCTCGGGGGACACCGAGGCGACCAGTTGCAGCAGCACCGCGGTGATCTTGCGCGGATCGTGGCGGACGAGTTCCTCTTCGCTGATCAGGTCTTCGGACACCGGACGCAGGCCGAGCGCGCGGATCGTCTCGACGTCGGGCTCAACCGGCTCGGCGCCTTCCTGTTTGTACCGGGCCAGGAGGGCCTGGTTGCGGGGCCGCCGGGTATTGACCAGCACGTAGTCGAACAGCCCTTTGCCCCCCTGCTCCAGCAGCACCCGGACGTGGTCGGAGGCGCGGAACCCGCGCGTCTCTCCCTGCTGCGTCATCACGTTGCAGACGTAGACCTTGAGCGCCGGGGAACGCCGCAGCGCTTCCACGACGCCGTCGACGAGGAGGTTGGGCAGCACGCTGGTGTACAGGCTCCCGGGCCCGAGGACGATGAGATCCGCCTCGGCGATCGCCTCCAGGACGTCCTGCAGCGCCGGGACCCGGGCCGGCTTCAAGAACACCCGGCGGATCGCGCCGCCCGCCCGGGTGATCGCCGACTCCCCCTCCACGACGGCGCCGTCGGCCATCTCGGCGCAGAGGACGACGTCCCGCAGCGTCGTGGGCAACACGCGGCCGCGGATCGCCAGCACCTTGCTGCACTCTTTGACCGCAGTCTCCAGATCCCCGGTCACCTGCGACATGCTGGCGATGAACAGGTTGCCGAAGCTGTGCCCGTCCAGATCGCCGCCCTTGAACCGGTGCGTGAACAGCTTCGTCAGGAGGGGCTCGGCTTCGGCGAGCGCGACGAGGCAGTTGCGGATATCGCCGGGCGGCAGGATCCCCTGCTCCCGCCGCAACCGTCCGGAGGACCCGCCGTCGTCGAACACGGTCACCACGGCCGTGAGGTTCGTCGAGACTTTCTTCAGGCCGCGCAGCAGGGTGCTGAGGCCCGTGCCGCCGCCGAGGACGACAATCCGCGGCCCTCGCTGGAGCTGGCGCTGCTTGAGGATCATCTCCACGAGGCGCGGATCCCCCCGCGGGAGGAAGACGTCGACGATGGCGCCGATGGTCTCGCGCATCCCGTAGACGATGATGCCGGTGCCGAGGAGGAGCAGGACGATCCCGATGAAGATCGGTGAGATGACGTGACCGGTGACGATATAGACCATGTCGATCGCGCGGACGACCGCGACGCCGAGGACGTCGAGCAGCTTGAAGTTGACGATGAGCACGGCCCCGACGCTGACGAGGAAGATCCCGGCCCCCATCAGCGCGATCCAGCGCTTCACGCCGAGCCCGGGCTCCAGCCAGCGCAGCCACAGCCTGAACCGGTCGAGCAGCCGCCCGTTGCGCCTCCCGTTCAGGCTCATTCTTTCTTCACATCCCGGTGCTTGACGCGCGCGGTGTACCCGGTCGCGTCCAGGTAGCGGGCGAGATCCTCGGCGACCACCACCGAGCGGTGCTTGCCGCCCGTGCACCCGATCGCGATCGAGAGGTGGGTCTTGCCCTCCGCCGTAAATTGGGGGAGGAGGAAGGACAGCATGTCGTGCAGCTTCCGTTGGAACTCCACGGTCTGCTCCGCGCGCAGGACGAATTCGCGGACTTGGGGGCTGCTCCCCGGCAGGGCGCGCAGCGCCTCGATGTAATAGGGGTTGGGCAGGAAGCGCACATCGAAGACCAGATCGGCGTCCAGCGGGATGCCGTACTTGTAGCCGAAGGAAATGACGTCGACGGTGAGCGCGCGGCGGCCGTCCGCGCGCAGGAACGCATCGGCGAGCTCCTGCTTGAATTCCCGCGCCGTCAGCGTGCTGGTGTCGATGATCCGGTTCGCCCGCTCTTTGAGTGGCTGCAGGCGCCGGCGCTCCTCGCGGATGCCGTCGAGCACGCTCCCGCCGAGCGGATGTTTGCGCCGCGTCTCCTCGAAGCGCCGCACCAGGATCTCATCGGAGGCGTCCAGGAAGAGGATTTGGAACCGGATCCCGCTGGCATCCAGGTTGGCCAGCGCCGCCCCCAGCGCGTCGAAGAACTCGCCGCCCCGGATGTCGATGACGAGCGCCACCCGCCGGATGCGCCCCTGGGACTCTTTGATGATCTCCGCGAACTTGGGGATGAGCGCGGGGGGCAGGTTGTCGACGCAGAAGAACCCCAGGTCTTCCAGGGACTGGATGGCGAGCGATTTCCCGGCGCCGCTGAGGCCGGTGATGATAAGGAACTCCATTTCTTCGTCGACGGGATCGGCGCGCGCGCCCGCGAGGGGCTGCCGGCGGACCATCAGTCTTCCACCTGGCGGCTGATGACGGCGCTGGCGACGCTGAGCACGATCGCCCCGAGCAGCGCCCACCAGAAGCTCTCGAGGCGCAGGCGGTGCGTCACGCCGGCCACCAGGTAGAGCATCCCCGCGTTCACGATTCCGAGCACGAGCGCGGCCACAAGGACCGCGCCGAAGTCCGGAACTTTGACCCCGGGAACGATCAAGGTGGTCACGTAGAGGGCGACCGCATTGATGAACCACCGGATCACAAATCCCATCGATCTAAAAATTATAGCAGGTCCCGGCGGCCGGGCATAGGGATCCCGACGTGTGACGGATCGATCTGGTGGGCCGGCGGCGGGAATCGGGCGGGGAGAATCAGGCGGGAGCGATCAGCGGGAGGACCGGCGCGTCCGCTCACCGGCGCCCAAGCGCGCGGAGAGCAGCGCCGGGATCCCGCTCACCAGCGTGGCGACCGCCGCGCCGGCGGCCTCGAGGGCCTGGATCTTGTGCTCGGCGGTCCCCTCGCTGCCGGAGATCACCGCCCCGGCATGCCCCATTAGGCGGCGACCGGTTTCTTGACGTGCCCGCCGATGTAGCGCGCCGCCTCTTCCTCGGCCGCGCCGCCGATCTCGCCGATCAGCACGATGGCGTGGGTGTCCGGGTCGGCGTTAAAGAGCTGGAGCACGTCCACGAAACTCAACCCCACCATGGGGTCCCCTCCCAGCCCCACGGCCGTCGATTGGCCCAGCCCCGCGCGGGTCAGCCCCGCCACGATCTCGTAGGTGAGGGTGCCGCTGCGGGAGACGATCCCCACGTGACCGCGGCTGAACAGGTGCGTGGGCATGATCCCCACCCGGCACTCCCCCGGCGTCGTCACGCCCGGGCCGTTGGGCCCGAGCACGCGGACGCCCTGCTGCGCGGCGTAGGCCACGACCTCGATCGCATCGTGGACCGGCATGCCTTCCGTGATGATGACGACGGGATTGAGCCGGCTCGAGATCGCTTCCAGCGCGGCGTCGCGGGCCAGCCGCGCCGGCACGAAGATCACGCTGGCGCCGGCGCCGGTCGCGCGGACGGCCTCGTCCACCGTTTCGAAGACCGGGACATCGTGGACCTTCGCCCCGCCTTTGCCGGGCGTGACGCCGGCGACGACGCGGGTGCCCGCCTGGAGCATCAGCCCGGCGTGAAACGCTCCCTGGTAGCCGGTGATGCCCTGCACCAGGAGTCGGGTGTCGCGTCCCACGATGATGGCCATGGTTATGGCCGCGGGGCCGCGCGGGCGAGCGCGACGGCTTCTTGGGCCGCCTGGTCGGGATCCAATGTGGCCGCGATCCCGGCCGCCCGGAGGATGCGCTGCCCTTCTTCCTCGTTCGTGCCGGTCAGGCGGATGCTGGCGGGGACCCGTGGGGGCTTCTGGACGATCCCCCGGGCGACCTCGTCGCACCGCGTGATGCCGCCGAAGATGTTGATGAAGATCGACCGGATCCCGGACTTCCGCTGGACGATGTCCAGGGCGGCCCGCATCCCGTCCGCCGTCGCGCCGCCCCCCACGTCCAGGAAGTTGGCCGCCCGCCCGCCGAAGTGCGCCAGGAGGTCCAGCGTGCTCATCACCAGGCCCGCACCGTTGCCGATGACGGCGATGTCCCCAGCCAGTTCCACGTAGGACAGTCCGTGGGACCGGGCCTCGAGCTCGAGCGCCGTCAGTTCCTCCGATGGCGGACGGTCCGCGTGCCGGAATGCCGCGTTGTCGTCGAGCACGAGCTTGGCGTCGACGCAGAGCAGGGTAGACCCGACGACGGCCAGCGGGTTGATCTCCGCGAGGTCGGCATCCTCGGCCCAGTAGAGCCGGTACAGTTTGCCGGCGATCCCGGCGAACTCGTCGAGGAGCGGGCCGGCGAACCCCAGCCGCCGGCCGATGGCGCGGGCCTGGAAGGGCGGGCACCCGAGACACGGGTCGATGGGCCCCGTGACGATCTTCTCGGGGGCCGTCCTGGCGACGGTCTCGATCTCGACCCCGCCCGCCGCGGAGGCCACGGCGACCGCGCGCCGCTGGGCACGGTCGGTCACGACGGCCAGGTAGTACTCGGCGCTGATCTCCGCGGCCGGGACGACCAGCACACGCTCCACGCGCTCCCCTTTGATGGTCATGCCCAGGATCGCCCGGGCGCAGGATTCCGCCTCGGCCGGGGTGGCGGCCAGTTTGATGCCGCCGGCTTTCCCGCGGCCGCCCACGAGCACCTGCGCCTTGACGACAACCGGGTAGCGGAGGGTCAGGCCCGCCATCTGCCCGGGCCGCTCGATGACGACCCCTTGCTGAACGGGGAGCCCGTACCTGGCGAAGACCTCTTTGGCCTGGAACTCGTGCAGCTTCATGAGGCCGCGATCTAGAGTTTGAGGAGCGCGACGTTCTCGCGGATGCTCGCAACGGACGCGTCGAAGGCCTTGCGCTCGCCGTCGTCCATGGGCGCGTCGAGGATCCGCTCCACCCCTCCCGCGCCGAGCACCGCCGGGACGCCCACGTAGAGATCGCGCACGCCGTACTGGCCGGTCAGGTAGGCGGAGAGCGGCAGGACACGCTTGCGGTCGAGCAGGATCGCCTCCACCATCTGCGTGATGGCGGCGCCCGGGGCGAAGAAGGCGCTGCCGGTCTTGAGGAGGCTCACGATCTCGGCGCCGCCCTTGCGGGTGCGGTCGACCAGCGCGGCGATCCGGTCCGGGGACAGGAGCCGGCGGAGCGGGATCCCCCCCACCGCGGCGAGGCTCGCCAGCGGGACCATATGCGTGTCACTGTGCGCCCCGATCACCATCGCGGAGACGTCCTGGACGGAGACGCCGAGGGCCTGGGCGATGAAGGCCCGAAACCGGGTGCTGTCGAGCGCGCCGCTCTGGCCCATCACCCGCTCGGGGGGAAAGCGGCTGATCTTGTGGACCAGGTACACCATGACGTCCAGGGGATTGGTCACCACGATCAGGTGCGCGTTGGGCGACCGCTTCGTCACCTGTTCGGTGACGCCCCGCACGATGCCGGCGTTGGTCGCGAGGAGATCCTCCCGGCTCATTCCGGGCTTCCGGGCGATCCCGGCCACGATCACGACGATGTCCGACTGCTCGGTCTCGTCGTACCCGTTGGTCCCGGTGATCCGGAAGTCGACCCCCTCGATGGGCTCGGCCTCGAGCAGGTCCAGCGCCTTGCCCTGCGGCATGCCTTCGATGACATCGACCAGCACCACGTCGGCGAGCCGGTGCGAGAGCATCCATTGGGCCGCCGAGTGGCCGACGTTCCCGGCTCCCACGATCGTCACCTTCGCCCGCGTTCTCCCCATCCGGTGGCCCTCCAGGGCGTACCTTGGCTCCACTCCACGCTTCGATCGGCCTTACATGTTGTCGACGACGGCCGAGGCAAACTCGCTGGTGCGCGCCTCGCGGGCGCCTTCCATGAGGCGCGCCAGATCGTAGGTCACGATCTTCTTCCGGAACGTCGCTTCCATCCCGCGGATGACCAGGCCGGCCGCCTCCCGCCACCCGAGGTGCTCGAGCATCATCACGCCCGATAGGATCAGCGACCCCGGGTTCACCTTGTCCTGGTTGGCGTACTTGGGGGCGGTCCCGTGCGTCGCCTCGAAGACCGCGTGGAAGTCGCTGATGTTCCCCCCGGGGGCCATGCCGATCCCTCCGACCTGGGCGGCGAT
>VBAN01000125.1 GCA_005882445.1 Candidatus Segetimicrobium genomatis
AGCTGATCAACACGCTGCTGTTCATGATCTGGATCCCCACGGGCACGTTTCGCGGCATCAACCGGAACCTGGAGGACGCCGCGCGCGATGTGGGGGCGGGGCCGCTCCGGACCTTCTTTCACATCACGCTGCCGATCGCGCTGCCCGGGCTCATCGTCGCCTCATTGTTTGCCTTCCTCGCCGCCTTCGACGAGGCGCAGGGGACCCTCATCGTCGGCACGCCGAACCACATGACGATGCCGGTGATGATGTACACGCTGGTTCTGAGCTACCCGCAGCCGGTGGGCGCCGTGTTCTCGGTGCTGCTCTCGCTGCCGTCGCTGGTGTTCCTGCTCCTCGCCCAGCGGTACCTGCGGGCCGGCTACCTCGCCGCCGGCTACAGCCTCTGAGGCCGTCGCATGGCGCGCCTCTCTCTGCTGCACCTCACCAAGACGTTCGGCGCCCAGGCGGCAGTGCACGACGTCACCCTGGCGGTGCGCGACGGCGAACTGATGTGCCTCCTCGGTCCCTCCGGGTGCGGGAAGACGACCACGCTGCGGATGATCGGCGGGTTTGCCCTTCCCGACGCGGGGGACATCCAGATCGACGACCAGAGCGTGGTCGCCCTCCCCCCCGAGAAGCGGCCGACGGCGATGGTCTTCCAGCGGTACAATCTCTGGCCCCACATGACCGTGGCCGGGAACATCGCGTTCGGGCTCAAGCTCCGCCGCCTGCGGCGGGAAGCGATCGCGGAGCGGGTCCGGGACGTCCTCGGCCTCGTCGGCCTCCCCGGGTTTTCCCAGAAGTATCCCCATCAGCTGTCGGGCGGTGAGCAGCAGCGCGTCGCGGTGGCCCGGGCGCTCGTGCTTGAGCCGCAGATCCTCCTCCTCGACGAGCCCTTCAGCAACCTGGACGCGCGGCTCCGGGTCCACATGCGCGAGGAAGTCAAGCAGCTCCAGCGCAAGGTCGGGATCACCACGGTGTTCGTCACCCACGACCAGGAGGAGGCCCTCACGATTGCGGACCGGATCGCGGTCATGAACGAAGGAATCCTCCAGCAGGTTGATACCCCGGACGCGCTGTACGCGCGCCCTCAGACCCTCTTCGTGGCCGACTTCATCGGCACCATGAACCTCATGGCCGCCCGCGCCGATGCCGGCCGCGGGCTCACGGCGGGGCCGTGGCGCCTCGCGCTGCCCGGTGGACGGTGGCCCGAGGGCGCCGAGGCGACGCTCGCCGTCCGGCCGGAGGATCTCGTGCCGGACCCCCAGGGGGCGCCGGCAAGGGTCCGGCGGGTCATCAACCTGGGACACTACCTGCTGGTGCTCCTCGACGGTCCCGGCGTTCCGTCCCTGCGGATGTTTACCGAGAAAGGCGCCTCGTTCTCCGAGGGCCAGGAGGTCCGGCTCCGGATCGCCCGCGGGCTGGTCTTTTGCGGGCCCGAGGTGGTCGAGATCGGCGGACCGATGCGCCCCTCGGTGGTCGCTCCCGCAGACCGCGCGTGATCCCGGGGTCCCCTCCGTCCGGCCCTGCGCGTCTTCGGGCCGGGGAGGTGTTCGAGCATGCGTTCATGCTCGCCGCACCCGGTGAGGCGTGGGCCGCGCTGACGCTCGACGCTCCTGGGACGTCCTGGCGCCGTGGGGAGGCGGCCGTGGTCTCGGTGGACGTCGACGGCGGGGCGCGGCAAGAGGTGATCCTCGCCAACGGCGATGAATCGACGGAGTACCTCCGGGCCCTCGGCCGCCTGCCGGCAGGACCCCACACCCTCCGGCTGCGGATCCCGCAAGACCTGCCGTTGTCGGCGGGGCGGGTGGTCACGGTGGGCTCGGTGCGGACCGGGTGCGTGGATGACTCCGACCCGGCGGCGTCCGTCTGGCGGCACGCCCCGGTGATTCACTACCGGGCCCTGAATGGCCCGCTGGACAGCCTGACATCGGACGCCCCGTTGGTGCTTTTTTATCGCCTGGAGCCTCGAGCCGGCGGCGCGGCGCTCGAATATCACCTCATCTACAGTCACGAAGACGCCACGCTCGATCCCGGCGGCCGCGTGATCGGTGAGGAGTTTCAAGGCCCCGCGCATGCGACGCTGCGGTTCGGGGGCGGCCGGTCGATGGGCGGGCACCCGGTCCTGCAGGTCGCGACCCTGAACGGGACGGTGACCGACGTGGTGCGGTGTCCCTATCGGGCCGCGCTCGCCCCCGCCACCGCTCAGCCCGAGGGTGAGCCGCGCGAAGGCGTGCTGCAGCGGTATCCCTGGATCTACCGGGTCAGCGCCCTCGAGGTCCTCCGCCAGGTGCCGCTCGAGGCCGATCCGTCTCCGGCGTCGGAGGCCGCCGCGGATCTTCGGTCGTACGTCTTCTTACAATGGAAGAGGTTGCCGGGACCCGCGCCCGGCACAAATCTGCCCCTCGAGGCCGGCGTTCGCGTCCGCGACGTGTGGTACACATCGGCGTGGGGGAGTCCGGATCTGGCGTTTGCCGAGCCCGATGCGGAGAGCACGACGGTCAAGGTTCCCGCGGGGACAACGGAGGCCGATGTCACCGGCATCGCGCTGCGCGCGTTCGACCCTCCCGCGGAGCCCGCGGACGTCCGGCTGGTCCGAGCGTTCTTCCTCGACGGGGAGTACCGCCCTCGGCCGCCCTTTGCGGGCGGCGCAGCCTGCCGGCTGACACGCCGTGAACCGCGCAGGGTGGTCTGGGAGCGCCCCTAGACGGGAGAGGACCCCGGCCGGCGGGCCCGATCGAAGGGATGATTGGACCGCGGTGCTACAATGAAGGTGAGAGGTGAGAGCAATGAGCCGTGGGCGCGCTTGGTTGGGGCTGGCGATCGGTCTGGCAGCGGCGATCTGCCTGGCGGGGACGACGGTGGCCCCGGCGGCTGAGGCTGATGTGCCGTCCGCGGCTGGACCAGGTGTAGGGTCGGTCGTTGTGTTCACGCCGGCCGTGAGCATCACGCCCACGGCGGTGACGGCGCCGGCCCCCGTCGCGCCGTTCCGCGGCGGAGTCCTCCTTCCCATTGCCACCCCGATCCCGAGTCTCAGCCCGGCTGTGCCGGGCGTCTTGATCTTGACGCCGGTTCGCGCGACCGGCGCGCTGGCTGTGCCGGTGCAGGCGCCGTCGGCCTCGGGCTCAAGCCTGTCGTTCTCGACCTGGCAGCTCGTCATCCCGGGGCCGAACCCGGCTCAAAACACATCGGTCGCTCTGTCACAACTTCTCGACTCACTGCTCGCACCGCCGCGGCCGGCCGGCGGAGTGGTGGTCCCGGTCACCGTTCTGACGACGCCATCGAGATAGAGGCCGCCTCCCCCGGCCTGAGGAGAGGCGCGTCAGGCGGCACGAAACGGTAGGCGTATGTATATTGGGCTCACCGCCCTCATCTACGTGTTCGATCTATTCTTGTTCGTCTTGGTCTTCTTGATCATTCGCTCGCGGAGGGCGAGCGCGCGTGTCATCGCGACGGTCGTCGTGCTGGCGGCCGTGACGTATCTGGCCAGCGTTGCGCTTCTCGTGTTCGTCTCTGTGCACTTCTCGCCGCAGATGTCCGGAAGGTAAGGGGGCGGCAGGTGGTCTCCGCCTCCGGCCTATCCACGATTAATGGTCGGGAAGGATCTGGGTGTCCGATTCTGACCCGACCAGCCCAAGCCGGTACCCAACCCGGGGCTCCGTCAAAATGTACGCCGGACGTTCGGGATCGGATTCTATCTTCTTTCGGAGGTTGCTGATGTTGACGCGCAACATGTGGCTCTCCGTTGCGTAGGCCGACCCCCACACCTGCAGCAGGAGCTGGTGATGGGTGAGCACTTTACCGTCCGCCTGGACGAGCGCCTTCAAGAGGTCGTACTCGGTCGGCGTGAGCTGCACGACCTTCCCGGAGACCGTGACCAGCCTGCGATTCAGATCTACCTCCAACTCCCCTATCCTGA
>VBAN01000126.1 GCA_005882445.1 Candidatus Segetimicrobium genomatis
CAGGTCGACCGGCGGCGCGTGGCGCTCCACGGCCTGGACGACGGAGGCGCGGAAGGTCTCTTCGTCCGCCTGCGGGAGGTCGAGCGCCTCGAGGACGAAGCGACTGACCTTCCTCGGGCGGGCGCCGCCGTAGTCCCGGGCGCTCGTCAGGTAGAGGTCCCGCTTGGCGCGCGTCATCCCCACGTAGCACAGCCGGCGCTCCTCCTGCAGGTGGAAGTCCCCGCTCGGCAGCAGGTCCTTGATCAGCGCGTCCGGGAGCGGGATGGGCTCGCCGCGGCTGCGCGAGGGAAACCGGTCCGAGACCAGCCCGACCATGAAGACGACCGGGAACTCCAGCCCCTTGGCCTTGTGGATCGTCAGGACATGCACCGCGTCGGCGTCCGTGTCGAACTCGGCGGTCGGCGGATCGTCCCCCGCGTCGATCAGCAGATCGAGGTAACCCACGAATCCGGGCACCCGATCCACCGGGGCGATGTCGCCGAACCGGGCGACCAGGTCGAAGAACTTGGCGATGTTGGCGACCTTCTGCTCGTCCTCGGGCCGGCCGGAGGACGCGAGGCGGCCGACGTACCCGGTGCGGGTCACGAGATACTCGTAGAGCACGCGTCCCGTCGGATACCGCGTGGCCATCTGGGTCATGGCGTCCAGGTCCTCGACCAGCCTGGCGATCGCGGCCCGCCCATCCGGGGTCGGCTGGATCTCCTCGATCTTGTCGAGGTGCCGGAAGACGTGGCTGAGCGGGCGGTTTTTGCGGTTCGCGTAGCTCGTGCAGAGGACCAGGTCCGCCGCGGGGACCTCGTAGAACGGGGCCGTGCTGAGCAGGTAGAGCGAGAGGCTGTCGTGCGGGTCGGCGATGCAGCGCAGCGCGGCGATGAGGAGCCGGATCTCCTCCCGGTCGTACAGGCCCCGGGTCCCCGAGAATCGGAAGGGGATCCCGCGCAGGGTCAGCGCCCGCAGGAACGGATCGGCGTCCCGGTTCGCCCGGACCAGGATCGCCACTTCGCCGTACCGCCACTGGCCGTCGGCCGCCCGCTGCGCGATCCGATCCGCCACCCCGTCGGCCTCGCTGCTGAGCGAGTCGAAGCGGAGGTGGCGCGGAAGGGCGCCCGGGCCGGAGACTGCCTGCAGACGCTTGTCGATCCCATGCCGGACCTCGAGGCGGTCGGGGTCGTTGTGCCGGATGAGGCGGTACGCGGTGTCGAGGATGAACTGCGTCGACCGGTAGTTCTGCGTGAGCACGACGATCCGGGCATCCGCATAGCCGTCGGTGAAGTAGGTAATGTTGCTGTACGACGCCCCGCGCCACCGGTAGATCGCCTGGTCGTCATCGGCCACGACGGTGAGGGACCGCCGCCCGCCGGCCAGGAGCTTGACCAGCTCGAACTGCGCGTAATTGGTATCCTGAAACTCGTCGACGAGCACGTACCGGAATTGCTCCCGGTACCGCTGGAGCACGGTCGGGTGCTCCCGCAGCAGCTTCAGCGTCATCGTGATGAGATCGCCGAAATCCACGCGGCTCTCCTGCCCAAGAAGGCGCTGGTAGGCCGCGTAGGCCGCCGCGAGCTCCTGCTGCTGGCGGACCAGCTCCGACCGCGCGGCATCCTCCGGTGGAGGAGCGGCGGCCGCGAGCCGCGCGGCGTAGGCGGCGTATTCCTCGGGCGTGACGTCCTCATCCTTGGCCCGGCTGAACAGGGAGACGAGCGCATCGATGTGGCGGGTGGGATCGCCGAGGGGCCGGAAGTACTCGAGGGGAAGATCAAAGAGCCGCTCGCGCACGAAGATGATCTGTTCGGGTTTGGTCAAGACCCGAAAGTCCGGGGACAGCCCCAGATGCAGCGCGTTCTCCCGCAGCACCCGGTCGCCAAAGGCATGGAACGTGCTGATCCAGGCCTGCGTGTAGCCGTAGGGAACGAGCCGGTCGACGCGCTCTTCCATCTCGGCCGCGGCGCGGTCGGTGAAGGTCAGCGCGAGAATCTCCTCCGGCCGGGCGCGGCGGGTGGTGATCAGATGGGCGATCCGCCTGGTGATCACGGCCGTTTTCCCCGTCCCCGCTCCCGCCACGATCAGCAGCGGGCCCTCGCCGTGCGTCACGGCCGCCAGCTGCTCCTCGGTCAACCCCTCGAGGATCGCATCTGCCGGGCCGGGCGGCGCCTCGCGAACCGGGGCCTCGCCCACCGGAGAGGTCGGCGGCTCCGCGGTCGCGATGTGGCCTTCCGGGACGGCCAGGGCCAGCACCAGCTGATCGTGCCGCACGCGGTCCTCCCGCCGGTCAGTTTTCATCGAAGGACTCCACCTGCGTCGTCCCTCCGATCGTCCTCAGCGCGCGCACGATCGTCGACCGCGCAAATCCGCGGCGGCTGAGCAGCGCCGCGATCCGCCGGGCGCGCTGCTCGGGCGCGAGCCGCCGGTAGGCCGGAAGGCGCCGCTCGACGAGAGCACGGGCGGACCGCTCCTCCGCCGCGCCCAGGTCGGGGTCGGCGCCGGCCGCTTCCTGGACGGCCTGGTCGACGACGGCAGCCGGAACACCCTTGCGCCGGAGCTCCATGCGGATCCGGCCGATCCCGTATGCCCTGGAACCGGCCCGCGCGGCGATCCAGGATCGCGCGAACGCGAGGTCGTCAAGATAGCCCTGGGCTTCGAGCTCCGCGATCACCGTT
>VBAN01000127.1 GCA_005882445.1 Candidatus Segetimicrobium genomatis
TCGAGCCGGGCGGCCTCGTCGGCAAAGACGGTGATGAACTCGTTGCCGATGAGGGTCCGCTTGCGCTCCGGGTCGACGACGCCGCGCAGGCGATCGAGGAACCGCCGGCCGGCGTCGACGTGGACCAGCGACACCCCGAAGTGGTCGCGGAACACCTCGACGACCTGCTCGGCCTCTCCCCGGCGCAGCAGGCCGTGGTCGACGAACACGCAGGTCAACCGGTCCCCGATGGCGCGGAACGCCAGCCCGGCCGCCGCGGCGGAGTCCACCCCGCCGGAGAGCGCGCAGATCGCCCGGCCGGCGGCGATCTGGGCGCGGATCTCGTCCACGGCGCGCTCGACGAACGACTCCATGGACCACGACGCCGTGCACCCGCAGACCTGGTAGAGGAAGTTCCGGAGGACGTCGCTGCCCCACGGAGTGTGGGAGACTTCCGGATGGAACTGCAGGCCGTAGAGCCGCCGCGCGCGATCCGCGATCGCGGCGTGCGGGCTGTGGTCCGAATGGGCCAGGGTGGCGAACCCCGCCGGGAGCCTGTGCACCGTGTCCCCGTGGCTCATCCAGCAGATCAGGCGCCGTTCCAGGCCGCCGAAGAGATGCTCCGGCCCTTCGGGCTCATCCACGAACAGGCGGGTGCGTCCGTACTCCCTCCGGGCGGCGGGGCCCGTCAGGCCCCCGAGATCGTGCGCCATCAACTGCATCCCATAGCAGATCCCGAGCGTCGGCACCCCGGCGGTGAACAGCCCGGGATCGCACCGGGGCGCGCCCGGATCGTAGACGCTGGCGGGTCCTCCCGAGAGAATGATCCCCTGCGGGCGAAGCGCCAGGAGATCGGCCAGCGGGGTGTCAAACGGCAGGATGAGGCTGTAGACGCGCAGTTCCCTCACCCGCCGCGCGATCAGCTGGCTGTACTGCGCCCCGAAGTCGAGGACGACGACGAGGTCTTGCACCGAGCGCGGGATCTCGATCGCCTCGGTGGCCGCCGGCGCCCGGGCAGTACTGGCCCACGCCGTAGGCACCGCGCCCTCCAGGATCCGGCTCATCGCCCCTGCCCAACACGCTGCGCCATCTGGAGGGTCTTGCCCTCCGTCGAGACCGACGGCGCGATGATGATCTCCGCCTGCTGCATCTGGCGCAGCGTCCGCGCGCCGCACATCCCCATCGCCGTGCGGAGCGCCTCGACCAGATTCTGGGAGCCGTCGTCGACCCGGGCCGGGCCGAGCAGAATATCGCGCAGGGTGCCGGTGGTGCCGACCTGAATGCGGGTGCCGCGCGGCAGCGCGGCGTGAGGCGTGGCCATCCCCCAGTGAGCGCCCCGTCCCGGCGCCTCCTCGGCGCGGGCCAGCAGGCTGCCGAGCATCACCGCATCCGCGCCGCACGCCACCGCCTTCGCCACGTCCCCCCCGACGGCGATCCCGCCGTCGGCGACGACCGGCACGTGCCGGCCCGTGCGCCGCTCGAACTCCGCGCGCGCGGCGGCGACGTCCACGATCGCGGTGGCCTGCGGGACGCCGACGCCGAGGACCTTGCGGCTGGTGCACGCCGCGCCGGGTCCCACTCCCACAAACAACGCGGCGACGCCCGCCTCGAGCAGCTGGAGCGCCGCCTCGTAGGAGACACAGTTCCCGGCCATGACGGGCATCTCGGTCTGCGCGGTGAGCTCGCGGAGCGACAGCGCCTGGCCGCGGTCGCTGCGGTGCTGCTCGGTGATCACGGTGGACTGGACCAGCAGCACCGCCGCCCCCGCCTCCGCCGCGAGCGGCCCGAGGCGGCCGGCCTGGGCGGGGGTGCTGGAGACGACCGCCGCGCCGCCGCCTCTCTGGATCTCCTGGATGCGGCGCGCGACCAGGTCATCCTTGATGGGTTCGCGGTAGACCTCCTGCATCAGGCCGACGACGCGCTCAGGGGGCGCCGCGGCCAGCCGGTCGAGCACGTCTCCGGGGTCCGCGTAGCGGGTCTGGATGCCCTCCAGGTTCAGGACGGCCATGCCGCCCAGGCGCGAGAGGGCGATGGCGAACGGGACATCCACCACGCTGTCCATCGCGGACGCGACGATCGGGAGCGCAAAGGTCCGCTCCGCCATCCGCCAGGACAGGTCGACGTCGCTCGGGTCGACCGTGGCAGACGCCGGGACCAGCGCGATCTCATCAAACCCGTAGGTTCGACGGGCCGCCCGGCCCTTGCCGATGAACTCCATGGCTTCACCCCCTTTGACGTGCGGCGCTCAACGGCGCATCGCGCGCACCAGGCGCGCTCACGCGTACACCTCGGGCTTCAACACGCAGATGAACGGGAGATTCCGGTAGATCCCCCCGTAGTCCAACCCGTACCCCACGACGAATTTATCCGGGATCTCGAACCCGCGGTAGTCGATGGGGACGTGGCGGCGCCGCCGGCTGATCTTGTCGAGCAGGGCGCAGACGCGCAGGCTGGCAGGGTACCGGGCCTTGAGCGTCTCCAGCAGGTAATCCATCGTGTACCCGGTATCGATGACGTCGTCGACGATGAGGACGTGCCGGCCTTCGATCGTCTGGTCCAGATCCTTCAAGATCCGAACGATGCCCGAACTCTCGGTGCCTCCCTCATAGGACGAGGTGGCCATGAAATCCATGAGGCACGGGATCGTGATCTGACGGATCAGATCGGAGAGAAAGACCGCGGCGCCTTTCAGAATGCCGACGAGCAGCGGAGTCTTGCTATCGTAGTCCTTGCTGATCTGTCTGCCGAGATCCGCGACGCGAGCCCGAAGCTCGTCCTCGCGGATCAACACTTCGGCGACGTCGTCCAGCAGCCCCACTCGCTGTGGGCCCTCCGGGTGTGCCCGGGCCTGTCCTGGCCCCGGGTCGATGAAGGTATTGAGGTATTATAGAACGGACCTTCGGGGGGTGTCAAACGAGGTCAGCAGCGCGATCTCTCGAGTCAGCTCCTCCGCGGCGCTGCGCGGATCGGCAGCGCGGGTGATCGGGCGGCCGACCACCAGCACGTCGGCGCCGGCGTCAATCGCCGCGCGCGGGGTCGCAACGCGGCGCTGATCATCCGCGGCCGCTCCGGCGGGGCGGATGCCGGGGCAGACGATTAGAAGGTCCGGACCGCACGCGGTTCTGATGGCGGCGGCGTCGGCCGGGGAGGCGACCACGCCTCCGAGCCCCGCCGCGCGCGCCAGCCGCGCGAGCCGCACCGCGGCCTCGGCAGGCGTTCCCGCCATCCCTACTTCCGCCATCGCCGCCGCATCCCCGCTCGTGAGGAGCGTGACCCCCAGGACCGTCGGGGGACGCCGGCGGATGATCTCCGCCGTGCGCAGCGCGGCCTCCGCGGCGGCCAGGAGCATCGCGGTGCCGCCTAAGGCGTGCACGGTCAGCAGATCGACGCCCAGCCGCGTGGCCGCGGCCACCGCCCCGGCGACGGTGGCGGGGATGTCGTGGAACTTGAGGTCGAGGAACACCCGGCCGTCCTTACGGACGGCCGCCACCGCGGCGGGCCCGGCGGCCGTGTACAGCTCCAACCCGACCTTGTACCACCGGACGACCCCCGCGAGGCGTGCGGCCATCGCCTGCGCCTCTTCCAGCGATGGCACATCCAGGGCCACGACGAGGCGGACGCGGGGATCCATCGACTTCAGGGACTCGCTTCGAACGGGTTGAGCATTCGAAGAGTGGGGAAGCGCGTTGTTCGCACATCATGATGTTAGTCGCCCAATCATCTTGATGTCAACGTTATCCAACTGATACAGGCACGGGCGAGGATTGGGGGGTGCACGCGCCGCACGGAAGCCGGCCTTCTGGGCGCCCCGGACCCCGAGGGGGGCGCAGGCGCCGTTGTTCGCGATTTGCGTGGGGTGCGGCCGCAACCCTCACCCTGGCCCTCGCAATGGGCCACGGCGTTCCGGCCGGCGCCGCGCCGTCGCGGGCGGTCGGAGTCGTGGATTTCTACGCGCTCAGCCCGCAGATGCCCGTCTCGGGACTCATCCCCGAGCGGTTCGTCGCCGACGAGATCGCGAAGATGCTGCCGCAGGCATTGCACGGCGAGGCCGCGGTGATCCCCAGAGAGGCGATCCGGCGGGCGGAGACAGCGGTGGGGTGGCGGGCCTGGGATGTGCTGAGCTACGAGCGTCTGGCCGATCTGGCCCGGGAAGCGGGGGCGGACCAACTCGTCGTCGGCTGGATCCGGCGCCTGGAATTGGACACGGGCGGCCCGGGGGTGAAGTCCCCAACCGAGGGCGGCGACCACATGCTGAGCGGCTCCGCCACGGTGCTGGTCCAGATCTTCGCCGCCGCGGAGGGGCGCATTGTCGCCGAAGCCCAGGGCGACGGATCC
>VBAN01000128.1:0-1680 GCA_005882445.1 Candidatus Segetimicrobium genomatis
TCCACTGCTGGCGCTGGCGGTCGTCGGGATCCTGGACATCTGGTATGACTACCGGCGCCTCACGCGCACGGCTGCGCCGGAGGCGGCGCAGGGCGGAGGCACTGCCGCGCGGACGCCTCAGCCGAACGCGCAGGCGACGACGCAGATCCGGGCGGTGCACCCGCAATGAAGGTCATCCTGCTCCAGGACGTACCCACGCTCGGCCGGACCGGGGAGGTGCGCGAGGTCAAGGACGGATACGCCGCGCACTATCTCCTGCCCCGCGGCCTGGCCGCTCGGGCGACGACCGGCACTCTCCAGAGCCTCCAGCAGACGATCCGCGTGTCGCAGGCGCGAGATGCCAGAACCCTCGAGCAGACGGCCGCCCTCAAGAGCCGGCTCGAGGCGCTGGTGGTGGAGGTGACCGCGAAGGCAGGCGAAGGGGGACGCCTCTTCGGCTCCGTGACCGCACAGGACATTGCCGAGGCGATCACGCAGAAAGGCGTCGAGGTCTCCAAGAAGCAGGTGGAGCTCCAGGATCCCATCAAGGCCGCCGGGTTTTACCGCATCCCCGTGCGCATTCATCCCAAGGTCAGCGCGATGGTCGAGGTCAACGTCGTGGGGGCGGGGTAAGCCCGAACAATCATCCCCAGTTTACGCACACCCTGCTTATCCCCCGCAAGGCGCTTGTGCACAAGAAAAACACACCGAATCCCCAAATCGCTCAGAAGGGAATCCACAGCTTTCCTCCCGCATAGATTGATCTCGTGCGGCAGACCACGGTGGGGGGCCGTGGGGAACTGGAGTTGCTGATCGAACATATGTTTGGTATACTAGGGCCGAAGAAACCCCGCGGAGGCCCCCAAGCGTGAGCATCGCCCGGCCAATCGAACGGATCCCCCCTCAGAACCTGGACGCCGAGCAAAGTGTCCTTGGCTCGATGCTGCTCGACCGCGACGCGATCGCCCGCGTCGTCGAGGCGCTGCGGCCGGAAGACTTTTATCGCGACCTGCACCGGACCATCTACACGACCATGCTCGAGCTGTTTGAGCGCGGCGAGCCCGTCGACCTCGTCACGGTGACCAACAAGCTCGGCGGCATGGGCAAACTGGAAGACGTCGGCGGCGCCACCTACCTCGCGTCGCTCCCCAACACCGTTCCGACCGCGGCCAACGCCGAGTTCTACGCCAGCATCGTGCTCGAGAAGGCCATGCTGCGCGCGCTCATCAGCGCGGGTACCCACATCGCCTCGCTCGGCTACGAGGGGGCGAACGACGTGGCGGTGCTCATCGATCAGGCCGAGAAACTCGTCTACGGGATCTCCGCCCGCCGCAACATCCAGGACTTCCAGACGATCAAGGAGATCCTGAAGGCCAGCTTCGAGAAGATCGACAAGCGGTACCAGGAGAAGGGCACCGTCACCGGTGTCGCGACCGGCTTCACCGATTTCGATATGCTGACGTCCGGGCTGCAGGCGGCCGACATGGTGATCGTCGCGGCGAGGCCGTCGGTCGGGAAGTGCCTCAGCGCCGATTCAGAGATCCTCCTCGAAGACGGCCGCCTCGCCACCATCGAGGAGATCTATCAGCGGCGGCAAGGCCGCCTGTTGACGCTGGGGAGCGACTGGACCCTCAGCTGGACTGAGCCATCGACATTCGTCGACGATGGGATCAAGCCGGTGTTCCGCGTAACCACGCGGCT
>VBAN01000128.1:1687-2790 GCA_005882445.1 Candidatus Segetimicrobium genomatis
CCCTGGCCGCGCTGGGGACAGGGGATCGGGTCGCGGTCCCGGGGAAAGTCGAGGCCTTCGGGACACGACCGCTTCGCGAGTGTGAGATCACGCTGATGGCCAACGCTGTCGGTGACGGATCGCTCAACGCCATTCCTTCAGCTGTGTTCACGCTCCCCCGCGAGCAGATCGTCCTCTTCCTGAATCGCCTGTGTGCGACCGGTGGGTGGGTGTGCGTCACGCCAGAGTCCGGGGTGGCCCAGATCGGCTGTGCGGCGGTAAGTGAACGGTTGGTCCGGCAGATCCAGCACCTTCTGCTTCGCTTCGGGATCATCGCCGGGCTTCGGCAAACATCCCGCGGCGCCTGGGAGATCGAGATCACCGAACCTGCGTCGACGCTGGCCTTTGCGCAGCACATCGGGATCTCCGACCTGAAAAGACGGGAGAGGGAGCTCCTTTCCGTGGTCGCGGGCGGTGGACGGAACCCCAGCACGGGCGCCATTCGCCTAGGAGGGCGGCAGGAATCTCTCGGGCGCCTCGCGTCGAGCGACGTGCACTGGGACGAGATCATCTCGATCGAGCCGGTGGGGCCGAAGCAGGTCTACGATCTGACGATCCCTGACACGCACAACTTCGTGGCCAACGACATCTGCGTGCACAATACCACCCTCTGCACCAATATCGCGCAGCACGCCGCGCTCACCAACAAACTCCCGGTCGCCATCTTTAGCCTCGAGACGAGCAAGGAGCAGCTCGTTCAACGGATCCTCTGCTCCGAAGCGCGCGTGGACAACACCAAGCTGCGCACCGGGTTCCTCGCGGACGAGGACTGGCGAAAACTGGCGCGGGCGATGGGCAACCTGAGCGAAGCTCCGATCTTCATCGACGACTCGGCGACTCTGTCGGTGATGGAGATGCGGGCCAAGGCCCGCAAGCTCAAGGCGGAACACGGCCTGGGAATGATCGTCATCGACTACATGCAGATGATCCAGTCGTACAAACGCGCCGAGAACCGCACCCAGGAGCTCAGCGAGATCGCCCGGGGCATCAAATCCCTGGCCAAGGAGCTCGACATTCCCATCATCGCCATCTCGCAGCTGAGCCGCGCCGTGGAGGCCCTGGGC
>VBAN01000131.1 GCA_005882445.1 Candidatus Segetimicrobium genomatis
CACGGCCTTGTGGGAGTCATTTGGGTTGGATCGCAGCGACGTCTTGCCCTACAAGCAGATTTGGTTCCCCGACGACATCCAAGAGAGCATCCAGCGCGAGATTGTTCGGCAAGTGTGGGTCGCGGCGTTTACGGAAGCCTCACGACTATCGGAGAATCTCTCTCGGTGTCGGAGATGAGTTCGGTGGTCTTATCTCCTCGGGGAGGTTAGAAGAGGAACCGGCCCTTTTCCAGCACCGCCCGGCCATCCACATACACGGTCCCTTCCGCCCGCAAATCCTTGATGATGTCCCAGTGGACACATGGCGATGATTCCGGCCGTGCCCTCAGCGGCTACGGCGCTCCAAGCGTATGCAGGTCATCGCGAAGGGCCGGATACGCCCGGCGGTAGATGCCGTACAGGCGGTCGTAGAGGGCGCCGGTCGAGCCGTCGGGCTCGATGACATGCGCAACCGGATTCCATGATCCGGTTTCGACCCCGGCCGTATCCGCGGCCATCTGCGCGTCCCCGTAGGACGCGCCGACCGTAATGGCCGGGACAGACTGACGGAGGCGCGTGACGTCGCTGATGATCTGGGTCCACAGCGAGCCTCGAGTGCCGCCGCCGACGGCGAACAGGCGCCGAGGCCGCCCCCCGGCCTCGGTGCGCCCGGGTGTGACGCAGGGTCAGCCCCATCCAGCAGCCGCGCGCCTGTGGATCGAAGAGCGGCGTGCGCTCCCCGGCGAAAAACGGAAGGAGCACGAGGCCGCCGCTGCCGGGCGGGATGCGCTCGGCCGCCTCGACCAACGCAGGCACACCGCTTTGCACCAGGTCGGCAAACCAGGTGGTAATCAACCCCGAGGTCGCCATTCCGGCGGCCACAGAATAGGTCGCCGGCGTGCGCCCGGTCGCCGCCCAGAGTCCCGGATGAGGAGCGGGGGCGGCCACGGTCTGGATCAGGAACAGCGTCGAGCCGTACATCACCATCGTGTCGCCTACCTCACGGCATCCCGCGCTGTAGGCTTCGGCCAGCGCATCAATCGTGCCGGCGATCACCGGCGTTCCCTCCGGGAGTCCCGTGTCCGCGGCCGCCCCCGGGGTGACGCGCCCGACGACCTCGCCGGGCCAGGCGAGGCGCGGCCGACGCACTGCGGGGGCGATTTCATGCCAGGCCTCATCCCACCACGTCCGAGCTCGAAGGTCGTACAGTGGACTGCTGGTGCTCGCGGAATAGTGGTCGGCGACGTATTCGCCCGTGAGCCGGAACACCAGATAGCCCGACGCGAGAAACCACCGCCGGGTTTTCCCCCATGTCTCTGGCTCGTGGCGGCGAATCCATGCCAGTTTGGGACCGACCGCCTGGCTCGTCAGGCGGTTGCCGGCCACGTCCATCAGCGTCGCTTCTCCGAAGCGTGCCGTCATTTCCCCGATCTCCACCGTCGCTCGTGTGTCGATCCCGTAAAGGATCGCCGGCCGCAGGGGCCGGCCGGCGTCGTCGGAGACGAGAAGGGTCGGGCCGATGGCGCTCACGCCGACCGCTGTGATCGCGGAGACACCCGCGGTCCCGAGCTCCCGAATGAGCGCGCAGGCTTCGCCCCACCATGTCGCATCCGCGTCGTGCTCGAACCATTCAGGTCTCGGCGTGGAGACCCCGTGACTCCGGGTTGCGCTCGCGACGACCTTCCCCGACGCCGAGACGAGCACGGCTTTGCTGCTCGACGTTCCGATGTCCACGCCCAGGAACATCACACCGCCTCGCTCCGCAGCGCGTCACGTCCCTCCGGCGAGCCCCTGCTGTCCCCGCCCGCAGGCCAGAAATCCCGAGTCACGGCACGCGGGCCGGTGCGTTCTCACCGACGCGCGTTCGGAGACAAGTCCTGGGTGTAGTGAGCGCCTAATCATTGTCCTCCTGCACAGCCTTCATCGCGGGTCCGAGCGACTGGCGCTTCCGGAAGAACTCCTTCCAGGGGTCGGGTTCCGCCAGGCGCCTCGCAAAGGTCCCCAGGTTGAAGTTCGACGGCACGAGCGCAGGGTTCACCTCGGACCAGTCGAGCGGGGTCGAGATGGGCGCCTTGGAGCGGCGCCGGACCGAGAACGGCGCGACCACCGTCTGCGCGAACCCGTTGCGGAACGGATCGAGGTACACACGGCCCCGCCGTTCCGCGATGTGCGCCTCAACCGTCAGGTCCTCGGGATAGGCCGCCGCGAGCCGCCGCCCAAGCGCTTCCGCGAACGTCAGGACCTCCTGAGCGTCCGGGCCGACACGAATGGGCACGAGCACGTGGAGCCCCCGGCTCCCGGACGTCTTCGGGAAAGAGACCAGCCCGAGCGCGGCCAGCGCGTCTTTGATCCGATGGCCGGCGCGGGCCGCATCGGCGAACTTCCCCGATCCCGGATCGACATCGAAGCAGACCCAGTCCGGCCGCTTCGGCGCCCGGGCGCGGCTCCCCCAAACGTGGACGGCGATGCATCCCAGGTTGACGAGTTCCAGTTGCGTCGTGGGGAGGCCGCCCACGACGTAGTTGGTCATCCCCGTCTTGTCTCGGATACGTTTCGTCGGGATCCCCGGCGGCATCCCCCGAGGCATTTCCCGTTGATAGAAGCATTCCCCCCGCATCCCGTCCGGGCATCGCTCGAGGGTCAGGAGGCGGTCCTTGACGTAGGGCAAGAGGTGCGGAAACACCTGGTCGTAGTAGTTCGCGAGGTCGAGCTTCGTATAGCCTTCGTCGGGCCAGAACACCTTGTCCGGGTGCGTGATGGCAAGCGGGAGCCCGCGGGCGTCTGCTTTGATGACTTCCGGCTTCGTCATGCCGTTTCCGCGACCGGCATCACGACATCCTCCGGCCGTTTATCGTCGCGCAGCCCGAGAAAAGCCGGTTGCCGCAGTTTTCGGTCCGCCGTCCACTCCTCGTAGGCGATCTGGGCGACAAGGCGCGGGGTCAGGTAGGTAGCGCCGCGCTCTCGTGGGGGGTCGGCGAGCGGCGGGGTCTTCCGCACCAGCGGCTGGAAGGCGCGAAAGAGCGCGCTATGATCGTACGCGGCGAGGAGGAGCGCCCCGAAGTATCTGCGGTTCCCGCTCGGCGGTGTGTAGCCGACGATCACGAATTCGTTTTCCTGGCGGACTTTGAGCTTCAGCCACGCCGTGGAGCGTTTCTCGATATAGGGGGAGGACAGGTCCTTGGCCACGACCCCCTCGTAGCCTTTCTCCTTCGCCGCCCCGTAGGCGGCGAGCCCATTCTCGGCCAGGCGCCGCGCCACGAGGAGGCGGTTACTCTTGCCGATCGCCTTCTCGAGGGTCCTACGGCGGACGGTCAAGGGCTCCCGGCGCAGGTCGCCGCCGTCCCGGTAGAGGCAATCGAAGACCGCATAGGTGGGCTCGCCCCGGCCCTGCTGCAACAACTGGAAGCGGGAGACCCCTTGGTGATCGAAGACCAGCACCTCGCCGTCCAGCAGCAGCGTGCGCGACGGCAGCGAGGAGATGGCGGCGGTGATCTGCCCGAACCGTATGGTGTGGTCCTTCGCATTTCTCGATAGGAGCCGGACCCGCTCGCCTTCCTTATAAGCCAGGATGCGGTCGCCGTCGTATTTCTCCTCGTAGACCCATCCCGGCCTGTGGAAGGGGTCCTTCACCAGGGTGGCGAGCATCGGCTGCACGCGGAACGGGATCCGGTCGCTCAATGGGCTCGGGCCCGCACATACCGCAGCCTTCCGGTCCGCCGGGCGGGCACGCCCGGTCGCCCGGCCGGCTCCGGCGTCAGCCCCGGCACCAGCTCACCTGTGACCTGGGTGGAGTGGCCACGGAAGAGGGCGATGATCTGGGCGTCCTGGTTGGTGATCGTCACGTCGTACACGCCCGATCGTCCGCCCCGGTGGCGCTCGACGGCTTCAGCGAAGAGGACGTCGCCCTCGCGCGCGGGCGCCAGAAAACTGATCGTGCAGTTGTTCGCCACCGTCACCCTGTTGTGCGAGTTGCAGGCGAACGCGAAGGCCGAGTCGGCGAGCGCAAAGATCATGCCGCCGTGGCAGATGAGATGGCCGTTGCACATCTTCGGGCGCACCGCCATGCGCATGGTCGCCCGGCCCGGGCCGACCCTGGTAATCGTCATGCCGAGCGCGCGGCTGGCCTTGTCCTGCGCCCACATGGCTTCGCGGGCAGCTTCGGCGATCTGCTGCGCCGTCGGGTTTTTCGTTGCCTTCACGTGATCGATTACACCGCGTCTGCGCTACATTGGCGCCCGGGGTGACACGAAGACGCCCGGCTCATCGGACATAGCCTTCCACCGTCTTCGCATCCCGCACCTTGGCGTCATCCGGATTGAGGCCGGCGGCCCTGCGGGCCTCGCGCTGGTGGAGCAGATCCCAGCACTGGTCCAGGATCACGTTGATCTGACGCAGCCGTTCGCGGTCCGCGTCCGTGGCTCCCCCCTGGGATTCCTTATGCCAGATCTGATGCTCCTCATTGGCCAGCTTATCGATCTGATGAAACAACGTTTTGTCGTCCACGATCTTCCCTCCCTCGAGTGCGGCGTTTTGACCTTCTTGGGTCCCCGCCAACTGTTTAGGTGCGCTGTCACCCGTGCGCCGCCCGCTCAGAACGCTCCGCGCCTCCCTGGCGGTCACGGGGTGGTTGTCGTCCAATCAGAGGAACGAGGGCGAGGTACGGGTTCATTCCACGGCCAAACTCGTTCGCGGCCGGGAGCGTTGCCGGCGGCGACGATTGGGATTCCGATGCGTGCTTCGATCACCGTTCGTTCGCTGAGGGTGCGAGGTTGCACGTTGGGGCGTTTCCCCTATGCGCGTCCAGCCTTTACCCGATTCCTTCGGCGACTTTGTCGCTATTGAATAGTGTTACATCAGCCGGCTACGTGAGGGGATCACCGCAGACGATGTGAGAGGAAGTGGGGGGGGCGTCGATGAGGGGATTGAAGCTCACGCTGTGCCTGGTGGGAGTGGTGGTGCTTGCGGGAGCGGCGGGCGCGAGCGCGGCGCCGTTCGCGTACATCACGGACACCTGGAGCAACGACCTGTATATTATCGACACCGCGACGAACACGGTGGTGACGACGGCGGCGGTGGGGGTGGACCCCTTCGGCGTGGCGGCGACCCCGGACGGGTCGCGCGTGTATGTGGCGAACTCCAGCGACAACACCGTATCGGTGATCGACACCGCCACGGACACGGTCTCCACAGTGCCGGT